>DATHUM010000255.1:0-1753 GCA_035462225.1 Jiangellaceae bacterium
CCGGCATGTCACGTCACGCGTCATCACGTGCTCGGCCAGATGCTGTGGCGGGGCGTATCGCGTGATGCCGTAGTCGAGCACGGCGCCGGTTGCCGGGTCGGTCAGAATCCGGCGCCAGCTGCCTTCGGCCGCGATCCGGCGCGCCACCGCGGGGTGGATCAGGCCGTATCCGTGTAGCACCCCGGGCTCGTCGTCGATGCCCAGCAAGGTTGTGAACGGCACCGTTACGTTCACCGTTGCTTTGCGGCCGTGCCGAGTGCCGAGCCGCTGAGCGGCGCTCGAGCAGCCTTGAGCGCAGCAGCCCAGATGTCCCGCGTTGAGAGCGGCCCATGCAGTTCCGGCCAGCACGTCGAAGCGCAGTGCCTCCAGCGGCACGTCGGCGTCCGGACGCACAGCAGCGGCCGCTGCCGCTTTCGCGGAGACGTCGCGACGGGCTCGAGCCGCAGCATCGAGTGCGGTGAACAACGCGGCCAGATCTTCGATAGGTCCGTACAGCTGCATGGAGCCCATGCCGTGGCACTCAAGGACGGGCTTGTCCGCTCGGCGCGATCGGCGAGCCTGCCGGCGGCGTTGCTCGGCGAGCTCGGGCTTGCGGCGCAACACTTCACGCTTGACGTATGCCCGTAACGCCGGCCCGGTCTTTCCCTCGGCAGCCCGGAGTGCGACTTGCTCGACCGCGGCCCGCTCGTCGGGCTGGTCGTCCAGCGGCGCGGTCTCGTCACAGAGGACCCGCGCCTGGTAGGCGTCGATCCTGCCCTCGCGGAGCGCGTCGAGTGTGGCGGGAAGCCCGGCGACGAGTGCCACCGCGTCGCGGACGCGCGCGTCAGCGTGTGCAGGTGTCCAGGACAACGCCAAAGACACCTCCGAGGCCGCCACCTTCACGGCGTCGTGCTCGTGCTGGCCGCTGCACTTCATGTACTCCGGCCGCGAGGCGAGTTCGGCAAGCGCTTCGGACAGCAACGCCTCGTGATGCGCGATGAGCCGGGCATGTGCTTGGGCAACCTCTACGACCCCGCCAGTCGGTAGATCGCCTAACGACTCGTGGGTCAGTTCGTAGGCGAGGTCGGGCCCAGGCGGCAAGGTCTGCCACGCCGCTGTCCGCAGCCACTCGATGTAGCGTTCATCCTCCGCGACGAATCGGGCATCGACATGCGGGAAAAGCGGTTCGCCACTGGTCGTGACCATCGACTCCAGCCGCTGCGCCACCGCCACCGGGTCGACGACCAGCGGCTCACCGGCCGGGCCGAGCAGCACCGCGTGCTGCTCCGGGGCACCGGACGGGCCGAACTTTCCGGCGCCGTCGAGGCCGAGCACGGTGTCATGCGATAGAGCTGCCATACAGACATGTTAGCCGAACGTATGTTCGGATCACAACCACTACAGGACTGCTGCGCCTTGCCCGCGAGCGCGAGCCATGGTCACTACGTACACAAGGAGCAATGCAACCGACAACGTGATCAGAGCCGGCCCCAGCGCCTGCGTGCCTACGCGTTGGAGGAGGACGCCGACAGCACCGGGCAGGACGGCGCCGCCAAGGCCCGCGGCACCCATCTGGACGCCGACGGTCCGATCGGCGTGAGGCGTTCCGACTCGTTCTGCGGTGGTGAGTGTAAGGAGAGGAAAGACCGGAGCGGCGGCGAATCCGATGACGAGCAGGCCGGTTACCGCGGCCCAGGCCGGTGCGGGAATCGCCACGAGCGCGGCGCCGCCCACGATGACGGCCAGGCTGACGTGCAGGACGCGGTGGCTGCCT
>DATHUM010000256.1:0-7301 GCA_035462225.1 Jiangellaceae bacterium
CAGCTTCCTGGACGGCGCGTCCGAGCCGGATGCGCTGGGAGCCGAGGCCGTCCGGCTCGGCGTCGAGGTGCTGGCCATCACCGATCACGACGGCATGTACGGCGTCGTCAGGTTGGCCGAAGCCGCCGAGCGCGTCGGTCAGCCGTCTGGCTCGGCCGGGCTCAAGACGGTCTACGGCGCCGAGTTGAGCCTGGAGCTGTCCGCACGCCAGACCGGCATCCCCGATCCCGAGGGGCAGCATCTGCTGGTGCTCGCCCGTAACGCCGAGGGTTACGGGCGACTGGCCGGTGCCATCACCAGTGCACAGATTCGCGGTGAGAAGGGCCGGCCGGTGTACGCACTCGACGAGCTCGCCGCGGCTCACGGCGGCAACTGGGTGATCCTCACCGGCTGCCGCAAGGGAGCGGTGCCGGCGGCGCTGGCGGCCAATGGCCCGACGGCCGCCGAGGACGAGCTACGCAGGCTGATCGACATGTTCGGTCGCGACAACGTCTTCGTCGAGCTCATCGATCACGATCAGCCGCTCGACGACGCCCGCAACGACGCTCTCTACGAGCTGGCGCAACGAGTGGACGTAGCCGCCATCGCATCCAATAACGTCCACTACGCACGTCCGGCTGACGCCGATCTCGCGCAGGTGTTGGCAGCGGCCAGAGCGAGAAGCAGCCTGGACGAGATGGTCGGCTGGTTACCCGCGAATGGCACAGCGCACCTCCGGTCCGGGGCCGAGATGGCGGCGCGCCTGGCCAGGTTCCCGGGGGTCTACGAGACCACGCTCGAACTCGGCCGGGCGTGTGCGTTCGACCTCAAGCTCATCGCACCCGATCTGCCCCCGCGCCAGCTGGGGGAGGGTCACAGCGACGCGAGCTGGCTCCGTCACGAGGTCGAGGAGGGCGCCCGGAAGCGGTACGGGCCGCGTGGCTCGGCGACCGAACACGTCTACGACCGCATCGACCACGAGCTGGCGGTGATCGAGGAGCTGAACTTTCCCGGCTACTTCTTGATCGTCCACGAGATCACCGAGTTCTGCCGCAAGGAGGGCATCCTCTGCCAGGGGCGGGGCTCGGCGGCCAATTCGGCGGTCTGTTACGCGCTGGGCATCACCGCGGTCGAGCCGATCTCGAACAGGCTGCTGTTCGAGCGCTTCTTGTCCACGGCTCGCGACGGCCCGCCGGACATCGACATCGACATCGAGAACGGTCGCCGCGAGGAGGTCATCCAGCACGTCTACGACAAGTACGGCCGCGACCGAGCCGCCCAGGTCGCCAACGTCAACACGTTCCGTCCCAAGATGGCCATCCGCGACACCGCTCGCGCCTTCGGCTACAGCCCAGGGCAGGCCGACGCCTGGACCCGCCGGGTCGAGTTCACCGTCGGTCCGGACGACGGACCGCAGGGAGAGAAGACGCCGGCGCAGCCACTGCCGGACGACAACACTCTGCCGGACCGGGTCGCGAACATCGTTGGCCGGATGCTGCGATTGCCCCGCCATTTGTCCATCCACTCCGGCGGCATGGTGCTCTGCGACCGGCCCATCGGCGAGGTGTGTCCTGTCGAATGGGCGACCATGCCGGGCAGGAGCGTCCTGCAATGGGACAAGGACGATTGTGCGGCGGCGGGGCTGGTCAAGTTCGACCTACTGGGGCTGGGCATGCTGTCGGCGCTGAGCGACTCGTTCAAGTTGCTCGAAGCGCATCACGGCCTGACCTACGAACTGCGTACTCTTCCGCCGGAAGACCCGGCCGTGTACGACATGTTGTGCGACGCCGACACCGTCGGGGTGTTCCAGGTCGAGTCACGGGCCCAGATGGCGACGTTGCCCCGGTTGAAGCCGCGGAAGTTCTACGACTTGGTGGTCGAGGTGGCGCTGATCCGGCCAGGGCCGATCCAGGGTGGCTCGGTCCACCCGTACATTCGCCGGGCGAACGAGCAGGAGCGCGTCACGTATCCGCACCCGAAGATGGAGCCGGCGCTGGAGCGCACCAAAGGCGTCCCCCTGTTCCAGGAGCAGATGATGCAGCTGGCCATCGACTGCGCGGGATTCACCCCGAAGGAGTCCGATGAGCTCCGCCAGGCGATGAGCTCCAAACGGTCACCGGAACGCATAGCGGCGCTGCGGGAACGACTGCTGACCGGCATGACCGAGAACGACATCCCGCTCGACGTCGCCGAGGACATCTACACCAAGCTGCACGGGTTCGCCAGCTACGGGTTCCCCGAGTCGCACGCGTACAGCTTCGCCTACCTGGTCTATGCCAGCTCGTGGCTCAAGCGGTACTACCCGGCGGTGTTCACTGCAGCGCTGCTGAACAACCAGCCGATGGGTTTCTACGCGCCACAGACGTTGATCGCCGACGCACGCCGGCACGGCGTCGTGGTCCGCGGGGTGGACGTCAACGCCAGTGACGTCAAGGCTGTCCTTGAAGAACATGTGCCGGTGGCCTCGGACCATCGCCACGCCCCGGAGGTTCCCCAGCCGGCGATCCGGCTCGGGCTGGCCACCGTCCGCAACCTCGGCAAGGAGGTGGCGCAGGCGATCGCGGACGGCCGTCCCTACGCGAGCCTGGTCGACCTCGTCCAGCAGGTACGGGTGCCGCTGCCTGCTCTCGAAGCGCTCGCCACCGCCGGGGCGTTCGGTTGCTTCGGCCTGGACCGGCGTGAGGCGATGTGGGCGGTCGGTGCTCTGGCCGGCACGGGGCCTGGTCAGCTGACCGGTACGACACCGGGAACCAATGCGCCGAAGCTGCCCGCAATGACACCGGTCGAGCAGACCTTCGCTGACATGTGGGCGACGGGGTCGTCGCCCGACAGCCACCCCGTCCAGCACATCCGGGCAGAGCTTGACGCGCTGGGCGCCGTTCCCGCCAGCCGGTTGACCGGCATGAAACACGGCGAGCAGGTGCTTGTGGGCGGGCTGGTGACCCATCGCCAGCGGCCACCCACCGCGAACGGCACGGTGTTCATGAACCTCGAGGACGAGACCGGCATGGTCAACGTCATCTGTCCCCGAAAAAGCTGGGAACGGCAGCGGCGGATCGCCCTCGACTCGTCCGCCCTACTGATCGACGGGCGCCTGGAACGCGCCGAGGGGGCGATCAACCTGCTGGTTCAACGGCTCCGGCCGCTACGGGTGAGCGGGAGCATTCGCAGCCGCGACTTCCGGTAGGCCCTCAGCCCTCCTCGTCGTGCGTACCCTGACGGATCTTCTCCCTGTCCTTCTTGATCGCCCAGAACATCAGAAACGCGACGATGACGATCGTCCCGCCGAACAGGATGAGCGTCCAGATCCAGGTCTCGGCATCCATGGACTACCTCCTCTGTTCCCGCTCGCCGTTTAGTCCGGTAGCGGTCAACGGTCCGGGATTGACCCGCCTGGCGAGCGCGTTGTTCACCAGCAGCAAGATCGCCGCCAGGACAACCCACTGGACCACCATGGACGCCAGGCTGAATGTGTCGAACGGGTTCCACCAGGCGGTGGTGGCGTCGGTCACCGACTGGTAGAGGAACCAGCCGAACAGGATCGCGAACATCACCGGGAAGATCCGGATCAGGAACGTCCACCAGGCGCCGACACCGAAGTCGCTGTCGGCGTCCATCTCGCGGCGTACCTCTTCGAGCCCGTACTTCATCATCGCGATGGCCACGAACAGCATGCTGATCAACAGGCCGATGCCCCAGACGTTGTCCTGGTTGCTCAGGTAGTCGAGATTGAGCGCCGCGGGGATGCCGACCAGGAAGGCCACTACGGCAATGAGCGGTACGGCCCGTTCCCGCCGCATGCCGAGGTCGACCACGTTCCGCGCGGCCAACTCGACCATCGCGATCAGGCTGGAGACACCGGCCAGCGCCAGGACAAGGAAGAACAGGGGCGCGAAGAAGTACGTCCCGCCTGGCATGTCTCCGAACAGGGCAGCCAGGTAGATGAACGTCAGCCCCTCGTTACCGGCCCCCGTGGCCTCGTCCGCCAGGGCCACGCCGCCGACCGCGAAGACGGTGCAGATAACGGCGATACCAGCCAGCAGGGACGCGAGATGGTTGCCGGCAACTATCGCTGTGGCGTTGAGTGCGAAGTCCTCCCGGTGGCGCATGTAGACGCAGTAGGTGAGGTAGAGCCCCCAGCCGGCGCCGGTCGAGAACGCCATCTGCGCGAACGCCTGCAGCCACAGCTCAGCGTTGCCGAGCAAGTCCCACTCGGGGACGAAGAGGTATCGCAGCCCCTCGGCGGCACCGTCCAGGGTCAGGGCCCGGATCGCCAAGATCGTGAGCATGACGAACAGCGCCGGTACAACGATCTTCAGAACCGCCTCGAAACCACGTTTGAGGCCGCGGTAAACGATGAACCCCACCAGGCCGATGGCGATGGCGTGGAACAGCACGGTCTGCACGCCGTTGTCGACGAACCCCTCCCAGATGCCGGTGGTCTCGTCGACTGTGATGCCTTGTTCGAACCGGCCGGTGACCGCGTACACGAAGTAGCGGATCGCCCAGCCGCATACGACCGAGTAGTAGAACATGATCGCGATCGTGACGACCGCCATGAACCCACCCATCCAGGTGAACCGGCGGCCCACGAAGTCGCGGAATGCCCCGACCGTCCCGAGCCGGCTCTTGGAGCCCATGTATGACTCCGCCATCAGAATCGGGATGGCCCAGACCAGGTTCGCGACGACGACGGCGAGGAGGAACGCACCACCTCCCCATGCGTGCACGTCCCTGGGGAATCTCCAGATGTTGCCTGTGCCCACGGCCATGCCTATCGCGGCGGCGATGAACGCGAATCGGCTGCCGAAGACCTCTCGCTTTGCGGCGGGGACTACATTCGACATGGCGCACCTCGCTTCGTTGCGACGTCCGTACGTCCGATCTTGCACCCCGGACACAGCCGCGGCAACCCTCGACGCGGTAACGTCGTGCGGCGTGCGTCTCGTGATTGCTCAGTGCCAGGTCGACTATGTAGGGCGGCTGACCGCACACCTGCCGATGGCGACCCGCCTGATCCTGGTGAAAGCGGACAACTCGGTATCCATTCACGCCGACGACCGCGCCTACAAACCGCTCAACTGGATGAGTCCGCCCTGTCGGCTGGAGACGACGGACGGAGTCTGGACGGTCGCCAATCCGGCGGGTGAGCGGCTGGTGATCACTATCGAGGAGATCCTGCATGACAGCTCGCATGAGCTGGGTCAGGATCCGGGACTGGTCAAAGACGGCGTGGAGGCGCACCTCCAGGAACTTCTCGCCGACCACGTCGAGACCTTCGGTGACGGGTGGCGGCTGGTGCGGCGGGAGTTCCCCACCGCGATCGGCCCGGTCGACCTGCTGTGCCGGGACAGTGCCGGGCGCACCGTCGCCGTCGAGATCAAGCGGCGTGGGGAGATCGACGGGGTCGAGCAGCTCACCCGCTACCTCGACCTGCTGAACAGGGACCCACACCTCGCGCCGGTGCGCGGCCTGTTCGTGGCCCAGGAGATCAAGCCGCAGGCCCGGACGCTCGCCGCGGACCGCGGCATCGAGTGCGTCACGGTGGACTACGACGCGCTGCGCGGCCTGGACGACCCGTCGGCTCGTTTGTTCTGAGCCGAGCCGGCCGTGCGAGACTGCGGTTCGTGGCACGTGATATTCGAACCGTCGGAGTGGTCGGTCTCGGCACGATGGGCGCGGGCATCGCAGAGGTGTTCGCCCGGCACGGACGGACCGTGGTCGGGGTCGAGCGAGATGCCGAGATGCTGGAGGTCGGCAGGGGTCACGTGGAGCGGTCGACCGGAAGAGCCCTCCAGCGGGGTCGGCTGACCGAAGAGGAACAGGCGGCATTGATCGGACGCATCACCTTCACCACCGACGTCACCGAACTCGGTCCGTGCGACCTGGTGGTGGAGGCGGTTCCTGAGCTGATCGGCATCAAGATCGACCTGTTCACGCGGCTCGATGGTGTGGTCGACTCTCGCGCCATTCTGGCAACGAACACCTCGTCGCTGTCGGTCAGTGAGATCGGCGCGGCCACCAAGCACCCCGAGCGGGTCGCGGGCATGCACTACTGCACCCCTGCACCGGTGCTGAAACTGGTCGAGGTGATCAGGACTGATTCGACCGAGCCGGAGGTGGCAGACGCCATCGCGGCGGAGGCACGCGCGCTCGGTAAGGTTCCGGTCGTCTGCGGGGACCGGGCGGGCTTCATCGCCAACGCGTTGCTGATCGGCTATCTCAACCAGGCCGCCAGCATGGTGGAGTCCGGCTACGCGCCCGCCGAAGCCATCGACGCGGCGATGCAGAGCGAGTACGGGTACCCGATGGGTCCGCTCGCATTGCTGGATCTGATCGGCCTGGACACGGTGGTGCAGATCCTCGACCGGATGCATGGCGAATCGCAGCGCGAGCGCCACGGGGCGGCGACGATCCTGCGCCGGCTCGTGGCCGACGGCCGGCTCGGCCGCAAGTCGGGGCAGGGGTTCTACGGTGATCCGCCGCTACCGCCGGTTGCGGCCACGGCGGCCACGCCGTCCCATGCGGAGATCGCCGAGAACCTCATTCGGCCCTATCTCGAGGACGCTGTCCAGATGCGCGACAGCGGCTACGCCTCCGCCGAGGACATCGACACGGCGATGAGGCTTGGCTGCGGTCTGCCGAAGGGGCCGTTCGAGATCCTCGCCGGCCGATGACGGATCACCCGATCGGGCGGCTCCTCACCGAGGCGGCGTTCGGACGGTTCCCAGCCGCCGACGGGTCCGTCGAGATCGTGCGCCCCTGGCACGCCAGGGTGGAAGGCGTGCTGTCGATGACCGGCCGGGCCTATGTCGCTACGACCCGTTCGCGCGAGGCCGTGCTGGCCCACCAGCCGGATGGCTACGGCCGGGCCGTCGACCCGCTGTTCGTCTCGTGGCTGGCCGGGCCGGGGGGTTGGGCCGACTGCTTGGACGCCGTGCTGATGGCGCTGGGTACCGGCATGGGCGGACCGCCGTCGTCGCCGGCCATGGCAGGGCATCCGAGAGTGGCGCATGCGCGGTCGATCCGGGATGACGTCGAGGTCTTCGGGGATGACCGTGGTCTGATCACGCTCGGCAAAGGGCTGGGCGGGCTGGCCGAGCTCGGCATCGAGATTCTCGCGAATCACGGCGCGGGCGCCGGAAGATCGCTGATCCGTGACTCGCTCGGCCTGGTCGGCGAAGGACAGCCGGTGGTGGCATCGGTAGCGCCGGGCAATGCGCGTGCGCTTCGGGCGTTCCTCGCGGCCGGCTTCACGCCGGTCGGATCGGTGCAGTTGGTGCGTCCGGCGGGGCGCTGATCAGCCGCAGCCGCACGCACCG
>DATHUM010000257.1:0-5392 GCA_035462225.1 Jiangellaceae bacterium
GTCAGCCGCCGCCGACTGGGCCGCCCACTAGGCACGACGACATTCCTACAGGCATGCGCGCATGTAGGTACGTCGGACCGCCTGCCGAACGTGATCATTCGGGCCTGGGCGGGCGGGGGCCGGGGGGCCCGGGCGGGCTGAGCCGGGGTGGGCGGCAGGACGGCAGGACGGCCGCGGTCAGTAGGACGGCTGGGAAGGGTCGATCTGGTTCACCCAGGCGACGACGCCGCCGCCCACATGGACCGCGTCGGAGTACCCGGCACCCTTGACCACGGCAAGGGCCTCGGCCGACCGGGCGCCGCTCTTGCAGTGCAGCACCACCTGCTTGTCCGCGGGCAGCCGCTCCAGGGCCGTACCGGTCAAGAAGTCGTTCTTCGGCATGAGTACCGAGCCGGGGATGCGGTTGATCTCGTACTCGTTGGGCTCCCGCACGTCGACCAAGACGAAGTCACGTTCTCCGCGCTCTCGCTCGTCCAGCCAGTCGGCCAGTTGCCGCACCGAGATGGTGGAGTCGACGGCCGCATCGGCGGCCTCATCGCTGATCACACCGCAGAAGGCCTCGTAGTCGACCAGCTCGGTGACCGTCGGGTTCTCACCGCAGATTGCGCAGTCGGGGTCCTTGCGGACGTTGACCGTCCGGTAGGACATCTCCAGCGCGTCGTAGACCATCAACCGGCCGAGCAGCGGATCGCCCACCCCGGTCAGCAGCTTGATCGCCTCCGTTACCTGGATCGACCCCACGGATGCGCACAGCACGCCCAGCACGCCGCCTTCGGCGCAGGACGGCACCATCCCGGGCGGCGGCGGCTCGGGGTAGAGGCACCGGTAGCACGGGCCGTGCTCGGCCCAGAACACCGAAGCCTGCCCGTCGAACCGGTAGATCGAACCCCAGACGTACGGCTTGCCTAGCAACACCGCCGCGTCGTTGACCAGGTAACGCGTGGCGAAGTTGTCAGTGCCGTCGATGATGAGGTCGTACTCGCTGAAGATCCGCATCACGTTGTCGTTGTCGAGGCGCTCCTCGTGTACGACGACGTTCACGTACGGGTTGATCTCGGCGACACTTGCCTTCGCAGACAGCGCCTTGGGCGTGCCGACGTCGGATTGCCCGTGGATGACCTGGCGTTGCAGGTTGGACTCGTCGACGACGTCGAAGTCGATCACACCGAGGGTTCCGATACCCGCGGCCGCGAGATACATCAGCGCAGGCGATCCCAGTCCGCCGGCACCGATGACGAGAACACGCGAGTTCTTGAGCCGCTTCTGCCCCGCCATGCCGACGTCAGGAATGATCAGGTGGCGCGAGTAGCGGCGGACCTCGTCCACGGACAACTCGGACGCAGGCTCGACCAGCGGGGGCAGGGACACGATGACTATCTCCGTAAACGTGGGTTTATACACCGCCAACGGTGCCACGTCGCGTCCAATTCCCGGGCACTCCGTCCAGCTACTGAGAACGGCGGTCCTCGATGAGGTAGGTGCGGATGAGCTCAGCTACCTCCGCGGGCTTTTCCATCATCGCCACGTGGCCGGTCGATCGCATCGTCACGACGTGAGCACGCGGGACGGTACGCCGCCATCGCTTCGCCGTCGACGAGCCGACCAAGGAGTCCAGCGTCCCCAGCACGACGAGGGTCGGGCACGAGACGTTCCGTGCAGCCGACCACACCGACCGCCACGGCGGCACCGCGTAGTACCGGACGATCGAGCGCAGCGACTCGAGCAGGACGGCGTCCCCGTAACCCTGCTCCTTCCGGCGGGTGCGTTCGGCCACCGCGAGCTCGAAGCCGTCCGGGTCGATCACGTTCGGGTCACCGAACAGCACGTCCGCCAGACGGCGCACCTGCTCCTCCGGAGCGACGTCGGTGCTTCGGGCCAGCAACCGCTCACCCACCTTGGGCACGGCGAGTACGGCCATCGCGCGCGACGTCGACGGTAGAAGCACGTGCGGCATCGCCGGGGAGATGAGGGACAACGATGCCACGAGATCGGGCCGCCGGGCCGCGGTCAGCACGGAGATCATGCCGCCCATGGAGTTGGCGATCACGTGGGCGGCCCGACCGATCTGTTCGATGTATTCGATGATCACGTCCACGAACGAGTCGACGGTGTGCAACCTCGCCGGTGGTGACTCGCCGAACCCGGGTAGGTCCAGTGCCCACTGCTCGGCCGTGTCGGCGAGCTCGGGCATCAGTCCGGTCCAGTTCAGGGACGAACCCCCCAGCCCGTGTACCAGGACTGCGGGCGGCGCGCCCGCACGGTTCGCCCGGCTGTGCCGTACGAACAACCTCACCCCGCTCGGTAGCTGCACCTGCGAGCCCGCAATCGGCTGCCGCCCGGTTGGCGCGCCATTCGGCCCGGCGTGGTTATTCACCCGATTGATCCTAGAACCACGGGGTAGGCTCGACACCGCCAGCTGAGCCACGGAGGTGACTAGGTGCCGGAGCGCGAGTTTCGACCCGAAGAGCCCGACGACGCCCTGACGTCTGACGGCATCGCCGAGGCGCCGGACGACGCCCCAGAGGCCGACGCAGTGGAGCAGCATCGAGGCGTGGTCGACGAGGGCGAAGACACCCCACCCCGGGTTCCGTTCGACGTCGACCCGGCAGACGCGTACGAACAGAACCGCGTAGTGGACTACGACGAGGACGAGTACCGCTGAGCTTGGCCGGCGGCGCAGTGTCGAAGATACGATCGCGAGAACCACGACCCGAGGAGCCTGTGTGACGAGCCCGCCGCACTTGCCCGCCCGGGGCGTCCGCATGCCCCGCAGCGAGCGCCGGGCTCAGCTCCTTCGCGCCGCCCGGGAAGTATTCGCCGGAAAGGGTTACCACGCTGCGGCCATGGACGACATCGCCGAGCGGGCAGGGGTCAGCAAGCCGGTGCTCTATCAGCACTTCCCCGGCAAGCGCGAGCTGTACCTGGCCCTGCTGGACGAGAGCGGCGAGCAGATGCTCGCGCGCATCCACGAGGCCTTGCGGTCCACCGACGACAACAAGCAGCGGGTTACCGCGACGGTGGCGGCATACTTCGACTTCGTCGGCGATCCCGCGACGGCCCACCGCCTGTTGTTCGAGTCCGACCTGGTCAGCGAGCCGGAGGTGCGTGAACGCGTCGACCGGTTCACCGCGCTGAGCGCCCAGGAAGTCGCCAAGATCATCACCGAGGACACCGGACTGCCGGTCGAGGAGTCGACCCTGCTGGCCGTCGGTCTGGTGGGCAATGCCCAGTTCACCGCGCGCTACTGGGCCGAGACGGCCGGCTCGATCCCTCGCGACGTCGCCGCCGAACTGGTCGCCGCGCTCGCCTGGCGGGGCATTCGCGGGTTCCCCAAGCGGGAGGATGGCCCGCCCGCCGCGTAGGCGTTTCACCGTGAGCGGAGCAACTCCGGCCCGCACGCGTCGGTGCTCGGGATAGCCTGGATGAACCGGGCCTGCCTCGGCCGGCCGGCTAAGACGACACACGACGCGGGATAGACCGCTGAACTTCGAAGGGAAAGAAAGTGGAGGTCAAGATCGGCGTTCACAACGCCACCCGAGAGCTCGTGATCGAGAGCGCTCAGTCCCCTGAGGAGGTCCAGAAGGCCGTCATGGCGGCGGTCACCGGCAAGGATGGTGTACTCGATTTGACCGACGAGCGAGGTCGTCGGGTCATCGTCGTGGCCGACCACCTGACCTACGTCGAGATCGGCGAGCCGGTCGAACGACGAGTCGGTTTCGGGGCGCTCTAGGCGGTAAGCCCGAGCGAGGACATCCGCTTGGTGTGATTCTCGGTCAGTCGGGCGAAGACCTGGCCGAGTTCGGCCAGGTCCATTCCGGGACGGTCGACGCCTCCGACGATCAGGGTCGACAACGAGTCGCGCTCCACTGCCACCCGCTGTGCCTGCGACAGCGCTTCGCCCACCAACCGGCGGGCCCACAGCGCGAGCCGCCCGCCGACCTGCGGATCGGCGTCGATGGCGGCCCGAACCCGGCCGACGACGAAATCTGCGTGCCCGGTATCGGCGAGTACGTCCAGTACCAGCGCGCGGGTGTCCTCGTCGACGTACGCGGCCACCTCCCGGTAGAAGTCGGCCGCGATGCCATCGCCGACGTACGCCTTGACCAGGCTCTCGAGCCAGTCCGCCGGTCTGGTGTGCTCGTGAAAGGCGTGCAACGCGTCGCGGAACGGGGTCATCGCGGCTTCAGCGTCCACACCCAGTTCAGCGAGCCGGTCGCGTAGCTGTTCGAAGTGCTGGAACTCGGCGACGGCCATCGCCGCCAATGCGGCCTTGTCGGCCAGGCTAGGCGCCAGTCCCGCATCGGCCGCCAGGTGTTCGAACGCGGTCAGTTCGGCAAGACTCAGCAGTCCCAACAGTTCCGTGACCGCGGTCCGATAGCCCGGGTCATCGGGGGTGGTGGACGACACTCCGGCTTCGTCGCTCATGCCAGGCACGATATCCCGAGAAGTGAGGCGGTACACTAACGTGCGTATCCATTGGCGTCCGCGCGGAGAAGGACGGGCGCCCCTCGACACGGCGCACCGATGCGACCGCGCGACCGACCTGGCCCTGCTGTGACAATTCCCAGTGCGGCCATCATCGGATTGCGGTAGTTCCTGCGCATCCTTCGAGGTCCGAACCACGCGAAGAGGCGAGACGCCCTGACAACCTTCCGAGATCTAGGAGTTCTGACTCCGATCGCCGACGCCCTTGAGAGGGTCGGCATAACCCACCCGTTCCCCATCCAGGAGATGGCCCTGCCGGTCGCGCTGCTCGGCAACGACCTGATCGGCCAAGCCCGCACCGGCACCGGCAAGACGTTCGCCTTCTGCGTGCCGCTCCTGCAACGAATCGTCACCCCGGACGACCGCGAGTATGACGAGGCGACCGACCCCGGCAAGCCGCAGGCGCTGGTCGTCGCGCCGACCCGCGAACTGGCCATTCAGGTCACCGCGGATATGCAGGTCGCCTCCTCGGTGCGGCGCGCGCGCATCCTGACCGTCTACGGCGGACGCGCCTACGAGCCGCAGATCGCCAAGCTGGCCGCGGGCATCGATGTCGTCGTCGGAACTCCTGGCCGCCTGATCGACCTGGCCGACCAGGGTTATCTGGATCTCGGGCACATCAAGGTGCTGGTGCTCGACGAGGCGGACGAGATGCTCGACCTCGGCTTCCTGCCGGACGTCGAGAAGTTGATCGGGCTGACCCCCGAACTCCGTCAGACGATGCTCTTTTCGGCCACCATGCCGGCCGAAGTCGTCAGCCTGGCACGCCGCTACCTGCGCCACCCACTGAACATCCGGGCGGAATCGCCGGACGAAACGCAGACCGTCCCGGCGACGGCTCAGTTCGTGTATCGGACACACTCGCTGGACAAGGACGAGATCGTCGCGCGGCTGCTGCAGGCGGAGA
>DATHUM010000258.1:0-6463 GCA_035462225.1 Jiangellaceae bacterium
CTGCCTTACCTGCTCCGAGCGGCCCGGGCGCTGCTGCCGGACGCGCAACTCGTCCTCTGCGCCGGAGCGCCCGACACACCAGAGATCGCCGCCGAAGTCGAAAGCCTCGTGGCCATGCTCCGGGAGGAACGCCGCGGTGTCGTGTGGATCTCCGAGATGCTGCCCAAGACCAGCGTCGCGCAGATTCTGAGCCACGCCACCGTGTTCGTCTGCCCGTCGATATACGAGCCGATGGGAATCGTCAACCTGGAGGCGATGGCATGCCAGGCGGCTGTTGTGGCCACAGCCATCGGAGGCATTCCCGAGGTGGTGGACGACGAGATAACCGGGCTGCTGGTGCCGGTCGAACAGGCCACCGACGGCACCGGGACACCGGCCGACCCCGAGCGGTTTGTGTCCGATCTGGCGGCCGCAGTCAACACCGTGCTGGCGGACCCGTCGCTCGCTGCTCGGATGGGTGAGGCGGGACGCGCCCGCGCCGTCGACGTCTTCTCCTGGGCGGAGATCGCTCGCGAAACCCTGAAGCTCTACACATCCCTGCGGGTGGGCTAGACGACGCTCTGGCCTTTACCGAGGACGACGACCCCCGACGGGCTGACGTGGTAGTGCCGGCGGTCGTGCTCGAGGTCCACACCGATGTGCGCGCCGGCCGGCACCTGCACGTTCTTGTCGAGGATGGCGCGCCTCACAACCGCACCTCGGCCCACGCGTACGCCGTCGAGCAGGACGGACGCCTGGACGACGGCGCCCTCTTCGACCGTCACGTCGGTCGCCAGCACAGAGTCGGTCACCTGGGCGGAGACGATCGAGCCGGCGCACACCATGGAGTTGGTCGCCACGCCGCCGGCGACGACCTTGGCCGGCGGGCGTTGTGAATGCGGCCCGAGGACCGGCCACTGCTTGTTGTACAGGTTGAAGATCGGTTGTACCGAGATCAGGTCCATGTGCGCGTCGTAGTAGGTATCGATCGTCCCGACGTCTCTCCAGTAGCCGTGATCGCGCGTTGTCTCGCCCGGCACCACGTTGGTGTCGAAGTCGTACACCTGGGCCTCGCCCTTGTCTACGAGCCTCGGGATGATGTCGCCACCGATGTCGTGGTTGGACGTATCGTCGCCCGCGTCCTCGGTCAGCGCCGAAATCAGCGTCTCGGTCGTGAAGATGTAGTTGCCCATCGACGCGTATGTCTGGTCCGGGTTGTCCGGCAGTCCTGGCGGCTCGCTGGGTTTCTCCAGGAAACCGGAAATGGATACCCCGTCGTCGGTGTCGATGACGCCGAAGGCGGTGGCCTGCTCGCGCGGAACCCGAATGCCGGCGACGGTGACGCCGGCCCCGCCGGCCACGTGCTGCTCGAGCATCTGCCGCGGATCCATCCGGTAGACGTGATCGGCCCCGAACACCACTACGTAGTCGGGCGACTCATCGTGGATGAGGTTGAAGCTCTGATAGATCGCGTCCGCACTTCCCTGGTACCAGGACGGTCCGCGGCGTTGCTGGGCAGGGACCGGTGTGACGTAGTGCCCGAGCGCCGCTGACAGCCGCCAGGTCAGGCTGATGTGCCGGTCGAGCGAGTGGGATTTGTACTGGGTGAGGACGCAGAGCCGGTGGATGCCGCCGTTGACCAGGTTCGACAGGACGAAGTCGATCAGACGATAGGCACCCCCGAACGGGACAGCCGGTTTGGCGCGGTCGGCGGTCAACGGCATCAGCCGTTTGCCCGCGCCTCCCGCGAGCACGATGCCCAGGACCCGGTGATCAACCGCCATGTGGCCTCCTTACGCCGGCGCGAACGCCGTCGGAACGAGTACGTGGCCCTGTGCTGAATCATTGCAGACATCGGACGCGAAGTGGGCCTCCAGCCGACCGAGATCGTCAGGGCGCGACGACCTCGACTTCGAAGCCTTCCTCGTTCTCCATGTAGGCCGCGTAGTGCTGGCTGCCGCCGGCGTACGGGTGGCGGTCGGCGAACAACAGCCGCCAGCCGTAGGTCGCGGCCTCGGACACGATGCGGTCGACCATCCAGCGCTCGGGAACGGCCAGCGCCAGGTGGTTGAGGCCGGGCGCCTTGCGGTCGTACTGCACCCACGTGATGTCCGGCGAACGCTCGATCACGACGTATGGCCCGTCACCTGGTGCCTGCCACGACCGCCCGTTGTCCCAGGCCTGGAACAGCGTCCAACCGAGCCGCTCGAACAGCCACCCGAACGACTTCACGCCGATCTCCAGGTCGCGCACCCAGACTTCCAGGTGATGAAGCCCGGTGGTCGGGGTCGACACCTGCGTGACGGGTCGGTCGGCCTCGGGAGCCGCGCCGCTGGGCTGCAGGAACGAAGGGTCCAACTGCTGCAGCGCCGGGTCGAGCTGGTGGAAGGCGGTGTCGAGACCAGGCTGGTGGTGGTAACCGGTGTCCGCTTGGTGATAGCCGGTGTCGGCCTGGTGATAGCCGGTGTCCGCTTGGTGATAGCCGGTGTCGGCCTGGTGATAGCCGGTGTCGGCCTGGTGATAGCCGGTGTCGGCCTGGTGATAGCCGGTGTCGGCCTGGTGATAGCCGGTGTCGGCCTGGTGCGGTGTCAGGTATCCGGAGTCGTGATACGGCTGCGGCTCGGGCATCGGGTAGGCGACAGGAGGCGGCGGTGCGACCGGAGGCCCGCCATAGGCGTTCGTCTGCGCACCCACCTGCTCGTACGACGATTCGGCGCGGGCGGGTTCCGGGCGTGCCGGAGGACGGCGAGCACCGCCCGTCGCGCGGATGCGGCGTAACTCCGCAGCCGCCTCGTCGAGCCAATCGTCCACGTCGTCCATTGAGTAGCCCTCGCGAAGGCGGACCACCTTGAACTCCTGCGCCTCGATCTTCTCGGGTGTGATCGAGCGACCTCCTGGCCTGCCCTCGAGGGCGTCGATCACCCGGTCGACGAAGTCATCGACCGCATCGAGGTCGTAGGACTCCCGCATCCGGACGGTCCGGAACGCGGGGTCGCGGCTGACGGCCACCAGGTATCACTCTCCTTTCTGAACGAGGGCTGGCAAATACTAAGCGTCCAGTGCGGCCAATTGTCCACATGCGCCATCAATGTCTCGCCCCCGGGTATCCCTCACCGTCACCGGAATACCACGCGCCTGCAGCGTAGTGACGAAGGCACGCTCGTCTTCGGGCCGGGAAGCCGTCCACTTCGAGCCCGGTGTCGGGTTGAGCGGGATCGGATTGACGTGCACCCAGCCGCGGCCGCGCTCGATCAGTAGCCGGCCGAGCAAATCCGCCCGCCAGGCCTGGTCGTTGATATCGCGGATGAGCGCGTACTCGATAGACACCCGCCGGCCGGTCGCTTCGAAGTAGCGGCGCGCGGCGTCGATCGCCTCGGCCACCTTCCACCTCGTGTTGATGGGGACCAGTTCGTCGCGGAGTTCGTCGTCCGGCGCATGCAGCGATAACGCGAGTGTCACTTGCAGGCCTTCGGCGGCGAGTCTGTCGATGGCCGGGACGAGCCCCACGGTGGAAACCGTGACACCGCGCTGACCGAGGCCAAGGCCGGACGGAGCGGGGTCGATCATCCTGCGGACGGCCCGGATAACCGCCCCGTAGTTCGCCAGCGGCTCACCCATGCCCATGAACACGACGTTCGTGACCCGACCCGGCCCACCGGCGATCTCACCTCGCCGCAGCATCCGAGCGGCCGCCACGACCTGCTCGATGATCTCGGCGGCTGACATGTTCCTGGTCAGGCCCGCCTGGCCGGTCGCGCAGAACGGGCAGTTCATGCCGCAGCCGGCCTGGCTCGAGACGCAGAGCGTCGTGCGACTGGATCCGTACCGCATCAGCACGCTTTCGACGAGGGCGCCGTCGAACAGCCGCCACAGCGTCTTGCGGGTCGCGCCGCCGTCGCATTCGACATGCCGCACCGGGGTGATCAAGGGGGGCAGCAGTTCGGACGCCAGGCTTGTTCGGATCCGCTCCGGTAAGTCGGTCATCTCACCAGGGTCGGCGGTGTGCCGGGTGAAGTAATGACGCGAGAGCTGGTCGGCGCGGAAGGGTTGCTCGCCGAGTTCGGCGACGGCGGCGCGGCGCTCAGCGGGTTCGAGGTCGGCGAGATGCCGCGGCGGCTTGGCGCGCCGGGGGGCGGCGAAGGTGAGCTGTCCTGCTGCGGGCGGCATGGCGTCGCTATTCTTCCACGCCTGGCAGCGTGCACATATTCCTCAAGAGACCTCCACGAGCGCATTGAGGACTATCCAAGCGACGGGCGCCGTCGTCAGCACCGAATCAAGTCGGTCCATCAAACCACCATGGCCGGGGAGCAGATCGCTCATATCTTTGATCCCCAGGTCACGCTTGATCATGGATTCACCCAGGTCGCCCAGTGTGGCGGCGATGGCGCCGGCCAACCCGAACGTCACACCCGCCCACCATGGGCCGTCCAGCAGGAGGACGACTGCGGCCACGCCCACGAGCGTTGCGAGCACCACCGAGCCGGCGAATCCCTCCCAGGACTTCTTCGGGCTCACCGTCGGAGCCATCGGGTGCCGCCCCATCAGCGAACCCGCCAGGTAACCCCCGGTGTCCGACGCTACGACGACGGCCAGCAGCGACAGCACGCGCCAGTGGCCGTCCTCCGGGCGCAGCAGTACGGTCGCGAACCCGGCCAGGAACGGCACGTACATCGCGACGAACAGCCCGGCCGTCGTGTCCTTCAGGTAGCCGGCCCCGGGTTCGCCGAGCCGCCACACGACCACAGCGACGGCCGTGAGCCCGAGGCCCACGGCGAGGCTCTCCGGGCCGCCCACGTAGCCGGCGATGATCATCAGCACCGAACCGAGCAGCACCGGCACGACCGGTACTCGTACTCCGCCTTCACCTAGGGCGCGGCTCAGTTCCCAGACCGCCACCACGATCGCTGCCGCGGCTAGGGCGACAAAGGCCGGCTTCCAGACGACCATGCTGCCGACGACGAGGATCGCTAAGACGATCCCGACCAGCGTGGCCGCGCGAAGGTCACGGCCCGCGCGTCCAGGCCCGCGCCTTCCGGGCGTCGGCGCGCCGGCCGGGCTTGCCGCCCGACGGTCCGTGGGGGCCGGCTCAGACTCCGACCGGCCGGCGCTCCTGCCGGTGCGGCCTCGTCGTCCGCCGGTGGTCTCCTGTGCGGGCAGGCCCCCCGGCCCGTCGGTCGTCACGTTGCGTCAGACCTCGAGAAGTTCGGACTCTTTGTGCTCCAGCAGCGCGTCCACCTGCTCGACGTAGGACTTGGTGATCTCGTCCAACTGCTTCTCGGCGCGGTAGACCTCGTCTTCGCCCGCCTCGCCGTCCTTGGCGAGGTGCTCGAGCGCCTCCTTGGCATGGCGCCGGATGTTTCGGATCGATACCCGCGCCTCCTCGGCCTTGTGTTTGGCCACCTTGATGTACTCGCGGCGCCGCTCCTCGGTCAGTTGCGGCAGCGCGACCCGGATGATCTGGCCGTCGTTGCCGGGGTTCACCCCGAGGTCGGAGTCACGGATGGCCCGCTCGATGGCGGACAGCGATCCCTTGTCGAAGGGATGGATAGTGATCATCCGGGCGTCGACCACATGGAACGACGCCAATTGGTTGACCGGTGTCGGCGCGCCGTAGTAGTCGACCATGATCTTGTTGAACAGCGACGGATGAGCTCGTCCGGTGCGGATCGCGGCAAAGTCCTCCTTGGCAACCGACACCGCCTTCTCCATCTTCTCCTCTGCCTCGAGCAGCGTCTCGTCGATCACCGCGGCTCCCTAGTCCTGTGAGTTGTTGGTGTGTCGATGCGACCGTACCGCGAGGCGCTCGGCTCGCCCAGCGGTCGCCCGTGGTCATTAGGCCGGCGCATCGTCGACCAGCCTGGTCTCGACGTCCGCTGAGACCAGCGTGCCGATGGCGTCGCCACGGATCGCCCGCGCGATGCTGCCGTCCTGGCCGAGACCGAACACCACGATCGGCAACTGGTTGTCCATGCAGAGGCTGAACGCGGCCGGATCGGCGACGAGCAGCCTGCGGCGGAGCACGTCGGTGTAGGTGATCGTATGGAACTTGCGCGCGGTCGGATCCTTGCGCGGGTCGTCCTCGTACACCCCGTCCACGCCGCTCTTGGCCATCAGCAGCCGGTCACATCCGATCTCGAGCGCGCGTTGGGCGGCGACGGTGTCCGTGGTGAAGTACGGCATGCCCGCGCCGGCACCGAATATGACCACCCGGCCTTTTTCCAGGTGTCTGATCGCCCGCCGTGGGATGTACGGCTCAGCGACCTGGCCCATGGTGATCGCGGTCTGGACTCGCGTGTCGACGCCCTGGCGCTCCAGGAAGTCCTGCAAGGCCAGGCAGTTCATGACCGTGCCCAGCATTCCCATATAGTCGGCCCGGGCCCGGTCCATCCCGTATTGGTGCAGTTCGGCACCGCGGAAGAAGTTGCCGCCGCCCCCCACGATCGCGACCTGCACACCGTTACGGACGACTACGCTGATCTGCTCG
>DATHUM010000259.1:0-5871 GCA_035462225.1 Jiangellaceae bacterium
CGGCTGTGGGCGGGCGCCACGAGCCCGCCCACCACGAGAACCCCCGCCACCAGCACCACAACGAACGTCGGTGTGATGTGGCGGACGACGGCGGATCGGTCGGGTGTCACTACGGATCCTGCGGCAGGCTGCTGGCCGGAACCACGACGGCCGACGGATCGGTGAACGGCAGCGCACCGGACGATCGGGCGTGTTCGACGGAGAACTGCTGCGTGGGCGGTACGACCGGGTCCTCGGGTTCGCCGCCGAGCGATGCCAGCGCTGCTGCCAGAACCCCCAACGACACCGATCCGGCGAGGGCGTACCGGACGCCGGAGCGGCGGACGGTCGGCGCTGTGCCGGTGTGCGGCTCTCGCGGCTGCGGGACACCTGTCGGGGCCACCGCGGGCCGCCACCTGGCCGGCGTGGGCGCGGATCCGGGGAAAGATCTCCGGTCCGGCGGCAGCGGACCCTCCGGGCCCGGGAGGCCAAGCAGCATCTGCACGAACTGCTCGGAGGGCCGGACGTCCGGAAGTTCGCGCAAGATGGCCGCGACTCCGCGTTCGGCTGCGACGGCGGCCTGGCAGGCAGAACACCGGGCAAGATGGGCGAGGGCGACGTCGCGCGCGTCGTGGTCGAGCTGTTCGTCGACCAGGGCGGTCACGCGTTCACCGAGGTGCTTCACTCAGGCCTCCTCCCAGGACTCGGCCGGGTCGGCCTCCACTGCGGCGCCCTCGCCCGTGATCGAGCGCGGCGCGCGATGCTCCAGGGCCGCCCGCAGTTGTGCGCGGCCGCGGTGGATACGGCTGCGCACGGTGCCCAGCTTGACGCCGAGAGTGGCGGCGATCTCCTCATACGACAGGCCTTCGATGTCGCACAGCACGACAGCGGCCCGAAAGTCCGGCGGCAACGAATCGAGCGCGCTCTGCACGTCGGAGTCCAGCTGCCGGTCGGCGAGCAGGCGGTCCGGGGCCGGTTCGCGTCCGGACAGCCGCTCGGCGGCGTCGTCGCCGAGCGCGTCGAAGCGGATCCGCTGCCGGCGGCGGACCATGTCGAGGAACAAGTTCGTGGTGATGCGGTGCAACCAGCCCTCGAACGTGCCGGGAGTGTACGTGGACAGCGACCTGAACACCCGGATGAACACGTCCTGGGTGAGGTCCTCGGCATCGTGCTGGTTGCCGGTCAAGCGGTACGCCAGCCGGTAGACCCGGGACGAGTGCTCGCGGACCACGTCGTCCCAGCTCGGGGGCGTCCAGTCGGGCGGCACCGGAAGGGATCGTGGTTCAGGTACGCCGGCGTCGTTGCGCATCGCCTCCTCGGCGTCGGACACCGGAACACCTCCCTCGAACGGCCATACCGCCACTGCCATCGTGACCGATGACTCCTTTCGTAGCCAACTATCGGAGCGGCGCGGCTGTTCCCGACGACTACCGCGGACACCGGTGGCACCTGCCTCGGCAACGCGCCGAATGCACGCTGCGGTTCCAAAGGGCGTCTAAGCTTCGACATGTCGCTCTCATTCGAGGAGGCCGCCATTACCGCCAGCATCAGCCCGGAGTCGTGGGCCTACGCCGAGGGCTTCGTCGAGGAGGACAAGGTCATCACGCAGGCCCGGCAGCGGGCCGCCGAGGTCGGAGCCGTACCCGTCGGGCCGGGCGCGGGTGCGGCGTTGCGCCTGCTTGCCGCGGCCATCGAGGCACGCACCGTCGTGGAAATAGGCACCGGCGCTGGAGTCTCCGGCCTTTACCTGCTGGCCGGTATGCGCTCCGATGGAGTGCTGACCAGCGTCGATATCGAATCCGAGCACCAACGGTTGGCCCGCGAGGCGTTCACGGAGGCCGGCGTCCCGCACAACCGCACGCGGCTGATCACAGGAGCGGCGCTGGACGTCCTGCCGCGCCTCACCGACGGCGCGTACGACCTGGTGTTCTGTGATGCCGAGAAGGCCGAGTACGCCGAGTACCTCCGACAGGCCATCAGGCTGCTCCGGCTCGGCGGCATCGTCGCGTTCGACAATGCCTTGTGGCACGACCGCGTCGCCGACCCCGCGCAGCGCGACCACGACACCGTCACCATCCGCGAACTCGGCAAGGCGGTGCGTGACGACGAGGCGCTGCTGCCGGCGCTGCTGCCAGTAGGCGACGGGCTGCTGGTGGCCGTCAAGCGAGAAAGCTGATCCGTCGCAGTCGGCGCGAGCGGGTCGAGCGGGTCGATCCGCCGCGAATCATTCCGCTCGGCGTCGGCGATGATAGGTGCGTGGCGCACCTGATCCGCCCGACGGTGGCGGTTCACAAATCCTGGCTCGCAGCGCTCGAGGAGCCCGGGTACGAGCCGGCCTGGGCCGAATACCTCGACCTCGAGCGGCTTCGTGACGAATCCGCGTTCGCGGCATACGTGGCCTCGCAGCGTGCCGAGGCGGACGAGGACGCTCCGCGGCCGACCGGATGGGTTCCGTCCACCTACTTATGGTTCGTCGAGCGCGATGAGTTCGTCGGGCGGCTGTCGATCCGGCACCGGTTGACCCCGTGGCTCCGCGACTACGGCGGTCACGTGGGTTACGACGTGCGGCCGTCGGCCCGGCGCCGCGGACACGCGACGGCGATGCTGCGCCACGCGCTGCCCTGGTGCCGGGACCTCGGTATCGATCCGGTACTCGTCACTTGTGATGTCGACAACGTCGCGTCCCGGCGGGTGATAGAGAAGGCCGGCGGGCAGTTCGAGGATCGGCGCGACGGCAAGTTGCGATTCTGGGTGCCCGCCGGCGATGCGTAGAGGGGTCAGAGCACGACGCGGTCCGGCCGCGAGTACACGTTCATGCCGCCGTCCCGAACGAACCCCAGCAAGCTCAGCCCACATTCCCTCGCGAGATCGACGGCCAGGCTGGACGGTGCGGAGACTGCTGCCAGAGCCGGAATCCCGGCGGTCACCGCCTTGTGTACCAATTCGAACGACGCCCGACCGCTGACCTGCAAGACGTGACCGGCGAGCGGTAGCCGGCCGTCGCGCAGCGCCGCGCCGATGACCTTGTCGACCGCGTTGTGGCGACCGACGTCCTCACGCACGTAAACCGGATCGCCCGTCGCGGTGAACAGACCGGCTGCGTGCAGCCCACCTGTTCGGTCGAAGGCACGCTGATGGGCCCGCAACAGATCGGGCAGCTTGGCGAGTGTATCGAGCCCGAGCGTCACCCGGTCATCGGCGACCGCCCAGCGCAGCGCGTCCCGAACCGCCACGACGGTGTCCGCCCCGCAGACCCCGCAGGCGCTCGTCGTGGCGAACGCGCGCGACGCCGGAGGTTCGACCCCATCGGCCAGAACTACCTCGACCGTGTTCTGCTCGTCGCGGCACAACCGCATGCCCGCGATGTCGGCCGGCTGCGCAACCGCTCCTTCACCGACCAGCCACCCGGCTACCAGATCGAAGTCCGCACCGGGAGTACGCATGGTGAGCGTCACCGTGACCTCGCCGACCCGCACGAGGAGCGGCTCCTCGACGGCGACCGCGTCCGCGCGGGCGGCGGTGCGGCCGTCCCGGATGCGGACGACCCGGTGGCGCGCAGTCACCCGTCCCATGGTCCCAGTCTGCCCTGTCCTGGCTGGAGAGTCCGCGGGATCGGGTCGCCACCGGCAGGACCAGGCGTCGGCGCCGCACCCTGCGATCCGGTTGGCAATGGCCTTCAAGATGGCGGCCGATGGCCGTACCGTCGAGGTATGGCGGACGACGGGCTACGCGTGGGCAAACCCAAACGAACAGCGGCCGGTGTCCCTGGAGTCGTGCACGGGCTGGCCGATGTCCTGGAGCAGTCCGGCGTCACGCGTGGATACCGGGCCCTCCGGGTGGTCAATCAGCATCAGGGCTTCGACTGTCCTGGCTGCGCGTGGCCGGAGCCGGGCAAACCACACCTGGTCGAGTTCTGTGAGAACGGCGCCAAGGCCGTGGCCGAAGAGACGACGGTCCGCCGCGTGGACGCCGCCTTCTTCGCCGAGCATCCGATCAGCGAGCTGGCCACCCGCAGCGACCACTGGCTCGGGCAGCAGGGGCGGCTCACCGAGCCGGTACTACGCGAGGCCGGCGCCGACCACTACGCGCCCGTGTCGTGGGACGAGGCTTTCGAGATCGTCGCGGGCGAGCTTGCCGCGATGGAGTCACCGGATCAGGCGGCCTTCTATACCTCTGGGCGCACGAGCAACGAGGCCGCCTTCGTGTACCAGCTGTTCGCCCGCAAGCTCGGCACGAACAACCTGCCGGACTGCTCGAACATGTGCCACGAATCGTCCAGTGCCGCCCTGACCGAAACCATCGGCGTCGGCAAGGGCAGCGTCACCCTCGCCGACATCACCGACCACGCCGATCTGATCGTCGTCGTGGGGCAGAACCCCGGAACGAACCACCCGCGCATGCTGACGGCCCTGGAGCAGGCCAAGGATCGTGGCGCTCGCATCGTCGCCATCAACCCCCTGCCCGAGGCCGGCTTGATGACGTTCAAGAACCCGCAGCGGGTGCGTGGGATCGTCGGACGCGGCACACCCCTCGCCGACCGGTTCCTGCAGATCAAGGTGGCCGGAGATCTCGCCTTTTTCCAGGCCGTCAACAGACTTCTGCTCGAAGCGGACGAGTCGACCCCCGGCGGCGTGTTCGACCGGGACTTCCTCGAGGCGCATACAACGGGTCTCAGGGAGGCCGCTGCGGCGTGGCGCGCCCTGGACTGGGCCGACGTGACAGCGGCCACCGGGCTCGATCGGGCGCAGCTCGTGGAGTTCGTGGCCGACGTTCGCGAAGCGTCCAGCGTGATCGTCTGCTGGGCGATGGGGCTCACTCAGCACCGGCAGGCGGTGCCGACGATCCGCGAGATCGTCAACTTCCTGTTGCTGCGCGGGAACATCGGCCGGCCCGGCGCCGGTGCCTGCCCGGTGCGGGGCCACAGCAACGTGCAGGGCGATCGCACAATGGGAATCTGCGAGCGGCCGACCCAGGCCTTCCTCGACGCGCTCGCGGCCGAGTTCGGCTTCGAGCCGCCGCGAACGCCCGGCCACGACACCGTCAACACGATCCGGGCCATGCGCGACGGCCGGATCCGCGTCTTCATGGCAGTCGGGGGCAACTTCGCGGCCGCCACACCGGACAGCGCGGTGACCGCAGACGCCCTGCGATCGGTGCCGCTGACCGTGCACGTGTCCACGAAGCTGAACCGCACGCACGTGGTGCCGGGACGGCGCTCGCTGATCCTGCCCTGCCTGGGGCGGACGGAGGTCGACACGACCGGCGGTCGCGAGCAGTTCGTCACGGTCGAGGACTCGATGAGCGTCGTGCACGCCTCGCGAGGAACCTTGCCTCCGGCCTCACCGGAACTCCGGAGCGAAGTGGCGATCGTGTGCACTCTCGCCCGGCAGGTTCTCGGGCCCGGCGATCCCACGCCCTGGGAGAGCTTCGCGTCGGACTATGCGGCCATCCGCGACCGTATCTCCCGCGTCGTGCCCGGATTCGACGACTTCGAGAACCGGGTGCGGGCGCCGGGCGGATTCGTCCTGCCACACCCACCACGGGACCAGCGGAGCTTCCCCACCGCCACCGGGAAGGCGCGGTTCACGGCGAACGCGCTGTCGGTCGTCCGAGTGCCCGAAGGGCGCCTGCTGCTGCAGACCATCCGGTCGCACGATCAGTTCAACACCACGATCTACGGAATGGACGACAGGTATCGCGGCGTGCGCGGTGGGCGACACGTCGTCTACGTGAACCCGGACGATCTAGCTGAACTCGGCGTCCGCGACGGCCAGACCGTCGACCTGGTGAGCGAGTGGTCAGACGGCGAGCGGCGCGCCGCCGGCTTCCGGGTCGTCGCGTACCCGACGGCGCGGGGGTGTGCGGCCGCGTACTTCCCGGAGACCAACGTCT
>DATHUM010000260.1:0-6465 GCA_035462225.1 Jiangellaceae bacterium
CGACACGCCGGATTGTCTGGATAGCAGATGGACGCAACCGAGCCGAAGCGCCGGCGTGTCGCCCCACTTTTGCATGATCGACGCAAGCGTGGGGGGAGGGCGTACGAGTCGGTGTTCCGGGTCGCCCTACAGCGCCTGGACGCCGAACGGGCCCATAAGTGGAGTTTCCGGACTCTGCGCACGCTTGTGTCGACGCCGGCGGGAGAGCGGCTCGTCCGCCGGATCTGCCAGGTTCCCGATCTTCCGGTGCGGGCCATGGGCCTTCTGTTCCCGAACCCGCTGGGGCTCGCCGCGGGCTTCGACAAGGACGCGGCCGGCATCGATGGGCTGGCGGCGCTGGGCTTCGGGTTCATCGAGGTCGGGACGGTCACGGCGCAGCCTCAGCCAGGCAACCCGAGACCACGGCTGTTCCGCCTGCCCCACGACCGTGCGATCGTCAACCGGATGGGTTTCAACAACGATGGAGCCCCCTCAGTGGCCGCCCGGCTGGCCCGCCGTGAGCGATCGCTGGCCCGGCGAGCCGGCCGCAGCGAACCGAACAGACGGCCAAGACCCATCGTGGGCGTGAACATCGGCAAGTCAAAAGTCGTGCCGGCCGATCAGGCCATCGACGACTATGTCGCGAGCACGCGGCTGCTCGCCCCCTATGCCGACTACCTGGTGGTCAACGTCAGCTCGCCCAATACGCCCGGCCTGCGCGACCTGCAGGCCGTCGAGCGACTCAGGCCGCTGCTCGAGGCGGTACGTCGCGCCGCCGATCAGGTGGCCCGAGGTCACGTCCCAATGCTTGTGAAGATCGCCCCCGATCTGGACGACGACGAGATCCGGGCCATCGCCGAGCTTGCCGCCGAGTTCCCGTTGGACGGGATCATCGCCACGAACACCACGACGCGTCGCGACGGCCTGCGCTCCGATCCGGATCTCGTCGGAGGTCTCGGCCCCGGCGGGCTCTCCGGCGCGCCGCTGAAGGAGCGATCCCTCGAAGTCCTCCGACTGCTCAGGCAGCACGTGGGCGACTCGCTCACCCTCGTGTCAGTGGGCGGCATCGAATCGGCCCAGGACATCAATGAGCGCAAACGCGCAGGTGCGACGCTCGTGCAGGCCTACACTGGACTCGTGTACGGCGGCCCGCTGTGGCCCAGTCGCACCCTGCGGCGGTTGGCGGCGGTACGCGATGGAGGACACGGATGACGTTCGGCGGCCGGTTACGCACCGCCATGGACACGCGCGGGGCGTTCTGCGTCGGAATCGACCCGCACCCCGGTCTACTCCAGGCCTGGGGGCTACCGGACGATCCGGCCGGGCTGGAGCGCTTCGCCATGACCGCCGTCGAGGCGATCGGCGAGCAGGTGGCGGTGCTCAAACCACAGGCCGCGTTCTTCGAGCGGCACGGCTCGCGCGGTGTCGCCGTGCTGGAGCGAACCATTGCAGCAGCCAGGGCGGCGGGTGCGCTGGTACTGACGGATGCCAAGCGGGGCGACATCGGCTCGACCGTCCAGGCGTACGCGGACGCCTACGTTGATCCCGCATCTCCGCTGTGCTCTGACGCGGTGACAGTCACGCCATACCTCGGCTTCGGGTCGCTCCAACCGCTCATCCGAACCGCGTTGGCGCACGGCAATGGTGTGTTCGTCGTCACATTGAGCTCCAACCCCGAGGGTCCGGAGGTTCAACAGGCACGGCTGCCAGACGGCCGGACGGTCGCCGGCACAGTGCTCGATCACGTCCGCAAGCTCAACGCCGACGCGTCAACCCTGGGCAGCGTCGGATGCGTGGTCGGTGCCACAATAGGTCCGACCAGCGAAGATCTCGAGGTCGGAGGCCCGCTGCTGGCTCCTGGCGTCGGTGCACAAGGCGGCACGCTCGACGGTTTGCGGCGCATTTTCGGTGATGCGCTGCCGAACGTCCTGCCGTCCAGCGCTCGTGAGATCCTGCAGGCGGGACCCGATCCGAAGGCCCTGCTCGCGGCTACTACACGAGCGATTGGCGAGTTCACGTTGCTCTCAGGGGCGAAGACTCGCTAGGTTCCCGTTGTCCATACCCGTATTTCGAGTGAAACCAGAGGTGAACCGCCCGTGGCTCTCCCTTCCCTGACCCCCGAACAGCGCGCTGCCGCGCTAGCCAAGGCAGCCGAAGCCCGCCGGGAGCGTGCGGAGGTCAAGAATCGGCTGAAGCACTCCGGCGCCTCCCTGTCGGAGGTGCTCAAAGAGGGCGAGACGAACGACGTCGTCGGCAAGATAAAGGTCTCCGCGCTGCTCGAATCCCTGCCCGGCGTCGGCAAGGTCCGCGCCGCTCAGATCATGGAGCGGATCGGCATTGCCGAGAACCGCCGCGTGCGCGGCCTCGGCGCCAACCAGATCGCTGCCCTCGAGCGCGAATTCGGAGGCCGCGCCTGAACGGCACGCCCGCAGATCACGGGGGAACGGGTCGGCTGGTGGTCCTGTCCGGGCCGACCGCTGTGGGAAAGACCACGGTTGTCCGGCGGCTGCGCGCGAGCCATCCAGAGTTGTGGATCTCGGTGTCCGTCACCACCCGCTTCCCCCGTCCCGGCGAGATCGACGGGGTGAACTACCACTTCGTCGACGAGGCCACCTTCGATCGAATGGTCGCAGCCGGCGAGTTCCTCGAATGGGCCGTGGTCCATGGCCACGCCAAGTACGGCACTCCACGCCTGCCCGTCGAGAGAGCCCTTGCCGAAGGGCGGTCGTGCCTGCTCGAGATCGACCTGCAAGGGGCGCGGCAGATCCGCGACAGCGCACAGAACGCGCTTTTCGTGTTCCTCGCCCCGCCCACCTGGGACGAGATGGTGCGCCGCCTGGTCGGGCGGGGCACTGAGAACGCCGCCGAGCGCGAGCGCCGGCTGGCCACCGCCAAGCAAGAGCTGGCGGCAGAGGACGAGTTCGACATCACCATCGTCAACCACGATGTCGAACAGGTGTGTAAAGAGCTGGTAACCTTGATGAGTTCCCCGAGTCCGCCGTCCAGGGCGGGCTGAGGACACCAGTCAGCAGCCAACCCCTTTCTTAGCCCGGAGGCAGCAACGTGTCCGGAACCCACGGCGTGGCCGAGGGCATCACGTACCCACCCATCGACGATCTGCTCGAGAAGAGCGACTCCAAGTACGCCCTGGTCATATACGCGGCCAAGCGTGCCCGCCAGATCAACGCGTACTACTCGCAGCTCGGCGAAGGGCTGCTCGAGTACGTCGGCCCACTCGTCGAGACCCAGGTGCAGGAGAAGCCGCTGTCGATCGCGCTGCGCGAGATCGACCAGGGCCTTCTGACCGCCGAGCAGCCGACATCCGCTCAGGCCGAGCAGGAGTAGCCAGTTCCCGTGGCGTCGCTTGCTGAAAGCGCGCCCGAGAGACCCCGCGTCGTCGTCGGCGTCAGCGGGGGCATTGCCGCGTACAAGGCCTGTGAGGTGGTTCGAGGCCTGACCGAATCCGGCTACGACGTCCGGGTCGTGCCCACCTCGGCGGCACTGCACTTCGTCGGTGCCGCGACCTGGGCCGCGCTGTCGGGACACCCGGCGCCCGCCGAGGTATGGGACGACGTACACGAGGTGCCGCATGTGCGGCTCGGCCAGCAGGCCGACCTCGTGCTCGTAGTGCCCGCCACCGCCGACCTGATGGCCCGCGCCGCGCACGGGCTGGCCGACGACCTGCTGACCTCGACCCTGCTCACCGCCCGCTGCCCCGTGGTGTACGCCCCGGCCATGCATACCGAGATGTGGGAGAACCCTGCGACCGTGGCGAACGTTTCGACGCTGCGGGTTCGCGGTGCGGTCGTGCTCGAACCCGCCGTCGGCCGGCTGACCGGCGCCGACTCGGGCAAGGGCCGGTTGCCCGAGCCGGACGAAATCGTCGCCGTGGCCCGCGATCTGCTCTCCGGCAAAGCCGCGCATCCCGACCTGGCCGGCCGGCATGTGGTCGTCTCGGCCGGCGGCACCCGCGAGTACCTCGACCCCGTGCGGTTCATCGGCAATCGCTCGTCCGGGCGGCAGGGTTATGCGCTCGCCAGAGCGGCCGCCGCCCGCGGCGCTCGGGTCACCCTGGTCTCGGCGAACGTCGCCTTGCCGGACCCGGCGGGCACCGACGTGGTACCGGTCGAGAGCGCAGCACAGCTGCGGGATGCCGTCCTGGCTGCCGCCGAGACCGCGGACGCGGTCGCCATGGCCGCCGCCGTCGCGGATTTCCGGCCCCGAACGTATGCGGCGGCCAAGATCAAGAAGACCGCCGAGCGCGCCGTCCCCACCGTCGAGCTGGAACGTACCGCCGACGTGCTCGCCGAGCTGTCGACGGCGCGCCGGCGCGACGGCCAGGTCGTCGTCGGTTTTGCGGCGGAGACCGGCGACGAGTCCGGCACCGTGCTCGAGCACGGTCGCGCCAAACTGGCCGCGAAGGGCTGCGACCTGCTCGTGGTCAACGAGGTCGGACGCGACCGTGGATTCGAGAGCGAGCAGAACGAGGCGGTCGTTCTGGGCGCGGACGGCTCCACCACACCGGTACCGCTCGGGCCGAAATCGGCATTGGCGCACGTGGTGTGGGATCTCGTGGCCGAGCGGCTCAAGTAGACTCGCGGGCACGCCGTCGACCGGAGACCAATTGGGGCGGACCCACTGGGCCGACGCCGTGAGATCGCATATTGTTCGTGAGCGCGTGGGCCGCAGGCCTGCCGTTCATCGCCACCCGACAGGAGAGCACCCAATGTCGCGTCGTCTGTTTACTTCGGAGTCGTTCACCGAGGGCCACCCGGACAAGATCTGCGACCAGATCAGCGACAAGGTCCTCGACGCGCTGCTCAAGGACGACCCCAACAGCCGGGTAGCGGTCGAGACGTTCGTCACGACCGGTCTGGTCCATGTCGGCGGCGAGGTCACCACTCAGGCCTACGCCGATATTCCCGGCCTGGTGCGCGAGACCATTCTCGACATCGGCTACGACTCCTCGACCAAGGGCTTCGACGGCAACTCGTGCGGCGTGTCCGTGTCGATCGGCTCGCAGTCGCCGGACATCGCGCAGGGTGTCGACGACGCGTGGGAGCACCGGGTCGACGCCTCCCATTCGGCCGATCCGCTCGACCGGCAGGGCGCTGGCGACCAGGGCCTGATGTTCGGGTATGCGTGTGACGAGACCCCCGAGCTGATGCCGTTGCCGATCATCATCGCCCACCGGCTCGCACAGCGGCTGTCCGAGGTCCGCAAGTCCGGCGTGGTGCCCTACCTTCGGCCCGACGGCAAGACACAGGTCACCATCGACTACGACCAGGATCGCCCAGTGCGGGTCGACACCGTCGTGGTGTCGAGCCAGCACGCCGCCAACGTCGATCTCGACAACTTGCTCACACCCGACATCGAACAGCACGTCGTCAAGCCGGTCCTCGACATCTTCGACGTCGACAGCGACGGCTTCCGGCTGCTGGTCAACCCGACGGGCCGGTTCGAGGTAGGAGGTCCGATGGGTGACGCCGGCCTGACCGGACGTAAGATCATCATCGACACGTACGGCGGCATGGCGCGGCACGGCGGCGGCGCGTTCAGCGGAAAGGACCCGTCCAAGGTCGACCGCTCCGCTGCGTATGCGATGCGCTGGGTCGCCAAGAACATCGTCGCGGCCGGGCTCGCGACCCGGTGCGAGGTTCAGGTCGCGTACGCCATCGGCAAGGCGCACCCGGTCGGTTTCTTCGTCGAATGCTTCGGCACCGAGACGGTCCCGGTCGCGCGGATCCAGGACGCTGTCACCACCGTCTTCGACCTTCGCCCGGCGGCCATCATCCGCGACCTCGACCTGCTGCGGCCGATCTACGCCGAGACGGCGGCGTACGGACACTTCGGGCGGGAGCTGCCCAACTTCACGTGGGAGCGCACCGACCGGGTGGACGAGTTGCGCGCCGCGGCCGAGTAGTCCACAACCGCGCCGGCCGGACTTCGCTCGCATGCGATAGAAACGGCGGTGTGACCACGCCCGACGAGACAAACCAGCCGACGCCGACCCGCTCGCCGGGCGGGCAATCGGCCCGGCCGCGGCGGCAGCCCGAGCCGCTGGCCGAGGTGTCGCCCGTCGCCCAGGTGCTCGTCGACGTTCCGCTGCCGCACTTGGACCGGCCGTTCGACTATCACGTCCCGGCGTCGATGGCCGACACCGCCGTGCCGGGGGTGCGGGTTTCGGTGCGGTTCGCGGGCACGCTGCACGACGGGTACGTCATCGAACGCACCGACGGCACGGATCATCCGGGCCGGTTGACCAGGCTGCGGCGGGTCGTCTCTGCCGAACCGGTGCTAGCGCCCGAGATCGCCGAGTTGGCCCGGACGGTCGCCGACCGGTGCGCCGGAACGGTCGCGGACGTCCTGCGGCTGGCCGTGCCGCCGCGGCACGCCAAGACGGAGCTGGGCGAGTCGGGAGCCGCGCCCGTGCCGCCTCCTCCACCGAACCCGGGCGGCTGGCTGGACCATGAGGACGGTCCCGCT
>DATHUM010000261.1:0-8523 GCA_035462225.1 Jiangellaceae bacterium
TTCTGCCGGTCGGTGATGTCGGCGGTGTCGCGGTCGTAAGTCGTCGACACATCCGCGATCACGCGCAGTTGGTCCACGGTCAACTGGCCGCCGTCGACGCGAATCCGCAGCATGAAGTACTCGTCGTCGAGTTCGTGCGGCTCGAGAACGGCCGTCCGTCCGCCAGGGACCCCGGGGCGGCGCTGAGTGTAGAGGCCCCACCAGCGGAACCGCCCGCGCAGATCGGCCGGATCGATGCTGGCGAAGCCGCGGTGGGCGTAGATGTCCTCGATTCGGGCGCGGACGTGCAGGCCGTCGTCGTCCTTCTTGACCTGCTCGTTGGCGTTCAGCGGGGTGAAGTAGCCGAGCGCCCACTGCCCTTCCCCGCGCTTGGGGCGACTGGAGGTCGATTTCGCGGTCGTACTGCTCACGTGCGGTCCTCAGCGAATGCGAGGGCGCGCGGCCACCGGCTGCCGAAGGGACGTTGCCGACCCGGCCGGACGCTCGCGCACCCGACGGTCAGGGTCAGGTGGCGGCTAGGCAGGGCGACACATCGTGCGCGTCACGCGGCCGAAGTCGACGTGGCGGCGAGCCACGAGCAACATCGGGGTGACGACGAACATGGCCGACATGATGGCACGGCCGATGTGGCAACCGGCACGGCCTGATCAGTATGTGGACGTTGGGTCCGAACTCTGGGCCGCTACCATCCTGCGGGTGCGTAGACCACTATTTCTGCTTGTCGTCCCGGTGCTGGCATTGGCCGGGTGCTCGGAGATCAACGACGCGATCGACGACGGTATCAACGACGTGGCCGAACAAGCCCTCGAGGAGGGCATCCGCCGACAGCTCGACAATGCCGGCATCCAGCTCGAGAGCGGGCCGGACTGCTCGACGAACCTGTCCCGCGACGGCGCGTCGCTGACGGGCACCGCCGACTGCGGCGGCACGACGGTCGAGGGCCAGGACGTGACAGCCGAGTTCGACGGCACTCTTTCCAGTTCGGGGTGCACCGGCACGATCACCGTGGCCGTCGACGGCCAGACCGTCGTGGACGGTCAGGAAGTGCCGGACTGCTCCGTGAGCCTCTGACGGAGTCACGGGCCCCGACTCGGAGTTGGTTGATGCCGATTCGCTGGCTCCAGGGCGGAGCCGTGCCAAGCCTTTGCAATGCTCCCCTATGGGAAGCGGCGACTCGGGGCTGGAATCCGGCAATCTGCTGCCTCCAGGCGACCTTGCGCACCGGCTCGTTCGGATGTGCTTCCCGGCTCGCACCGAGCTTCCACATGCGGTGACCGGGTGGCACTGAGCTTCCACAATGCGGTGACCGGGTGGCACCAAGCTTCCTTGATGTGTCGGAGTCAGCCGCACCAAGCCGCCAGGGGGTCGTCGCGGCTAGCCGCCGGTGTCACGGGGACGCGTGGCCGGTGGCCGGCTCGACGGGCCGGTCCGACTGCTGATGCTGGCAGTCACACCACGACCCGCCGCGGCAGTCCTCGTGCCGGCGCTCGGCGCATGCCCGGCAGATCATCCCATGCCCGGCGTGGCCCGCTCGACGACGGTCTTGACGTCGAGCCCGCTAGGTAGAGCGCCGAACACGCCCTCCATGCCGTCGAACCGGGTGGCGCAGAACGCGTCGGAGACCGCTGCCGGTGCAAACCGGACCAACAGCGAGGCCTGCAACAGCACTGCCATCCGGCCGGCGAGCCGCCGGGCCAGATGGGCCGAGCCGGTAGGATCTGCCGCCACCTCGGCCAGCAAGGCGTCCGTCTCGCCGAGGGCGTTGTCCAGCCGCTGATCGGCTCCCTTGGCCAACTCGATCTCCGCCCGCCAGGCGCTCAATGCCTCCGGCTCGCGGGAAAGCACGCGAAGCAGGTCGAGAGCCTGGATGTTTCCTGCTCCTTCCCAGATCGAATTCAGCGGCGCCTCCCGGTACAGCCGCGGCATGCCGCTCTCCTCGACGTAGCCGTTGCCACCGAGGCATTCGAGCGCTTCGCCGACGGCCGGGGGAGTCCGCTTGCAGACCCAGTACTTGGCCAGGGGCAGGGCGATGCGGCGAAATGCATGCTCGGATGGATCGCTGGCATCCCCGTCGACCGACGCGGCGAGCCGCATCGCCAGAGCCGTGGCCGCCTCCGCCTCGATCGCCAGATCGGCCAGCACCGCGCGCATGACCGGAGCGTCCGTGAGCAACCCGCCGAACGCCGACCGGTGGGACGCGTGCCAGGTCGCTTCGGTGACCGCGCGGCGCTGCAGCGCGGCAGACCCGAGCACGCAGTCCAGCCGGGTGGCGGCGACCATCTCGATGATCGTGGAGACGCCGCGCCCCTCGTCGCCGAGCCGCCAGCCGTAGGTGTGCTCGAACTCGACCTCCGCAGAGGCATTGGCCCGGTTACCCAGCTTGTCCTTGAGCCGCTGGAGCCGGAACGTGTTCATGCTTCCGTCGTCCAGGACCCGCGGGACGGCGAAGCACGTGAGCCCGCCTGGCGCTTGCGCGAGGACGAGGAAAAGGTCGCTCATAGGCGCCGAGCAGAACCACTTGTGACCGGTCAGCACATACCAGCCGTCGTCGCCGTAGGGTTCGGCCGAAGTCGTGTTGGCCCGAACGTCCGAGCCGCCCTGCTTCTCGGTCATCGCCATCCCGGCGAGGCACCCGTACTTGTTCTCCGGAGCGCGGAGTCCCGGGTCGTAGGCGGTGGACGCCAGACGCGGCTCCCACATCGCGCTCACGCCGGGATCGACGCGCAGTGCCGGCACGGCGGCGTACGTCATCGAGATCGGACACATGTGGGCCGGCTCCACCTGGCTCCAGATGAGGAACGCCGCCGCGCGGGTGACGTGGGCGAACGGCTTGTCCGTGGTCCAGGCCGTGGCGTGCAGTCCGTGGCCGATGGCCGTGCGCATGAGCTCGTGCCACGACGGATGGAACTCGACCTCGTCGATCCGGTGGCCGTAGCGGTTGTGGGTCCGAAGGATCGGCGGGTTGGCGTCGGCCGTGCGGGCCCACTCGCGGGCCTCTGACGAGCCGGCGAGCCGGCCGAGCGTGTGCAACCGCTGAAGGGTCGCCTCGCGCCCGTGCCTGCGGATCGCCTCCACCAAGGCAAGGTCGTCGGCGAGGACATCGCGATCGACCAGAGGGGGAGCTTGGTTCGTCACGTTGTGCGTGGTAGCCACGAGCTCACGGTACGCGCCCGGAAAACCCGGTGGCGAGACGTGGTAGCGGGCCGTTACTGTTCCGAAGCATCCGGTTGACCGAGTCGAAGCGAAGGAGGTGGGCAGCCAATGACCGTATTCGCCATGCCCGCGTTCTCTGCTCATCTCTACCGACCGGAAGGTTCCCTTCAATGTCGATTCACCACTCGCTCCTGGCCGACCTGGGCTGGGACGACTCGTTAGCCACTGATTTCGAGGCCGCCGGCGACGGTCATCTGGCCGCCCGAGTCACCCGCGTGGACCGCGGTGGTGCGGATCTGATCAGTGCTTCAGGGCCGTTGCGGGCCACCTTCGGACGCCGCGTACTGGCTGCGATGGCGGCAGATCGGACGGCGGTGCCAACAGTAGGAGACTGGGCCGCCCTGGCAACCTGGCCGGACGGCCGCATCACCATCGAGGCGGTGCTCCCGCGTCGTACCAGCGTCGTCCGCGACGGTGCTGATCGCACCTCGCATGGACAAGTGCTCGCCGCGAACGTCGACCTGGTTGTCGTCGTCGAGCACCTCGATCCGGACCCCGACCTCGGCCGCATCGAGCGGCTGCTGGTGCTGGCCTGGGGGAGCGGTGCGCAGCCGCTTGTCGTCCTGACCAAGACCGACCTGGTTCCGGATCCGGTGGGCATGGTCGAGGAAGTGGCCGCTGCGGCACCGGGTGTCGAGGTGCTGGGCGTCAGCGCGACCAATGGCGAGGGGCTGGACGCCGTGCGGACCCATCTCGCGCCCGGACGGACCATTGTGCTGCTCGGCCCGTCCGGAGCCGGTAAGTCGACCCTCACCAACGCGCTCGCTGGAGCCGAGCTGATGGCCACCAACGGCCTGCGGGCCGACGGTAGGGGAAGGCACACTACGACCCATCGGGAGCTTGTCGTACTGCCCGGCGTGGGCGTCGTGCTCGACACTCCCGGTCTGCGATCGGTCGGGTTGATCGCCGACGCGGACGCGGTGGCCGAGGCCTTCCCTGAGATCGCGGAGCTGGCGGAGTACTGCCGGTTCCGTGATTGTGCGCACCAGACCGAACCGGGATGCGCCGTGCTCGCCGCGCTGGACGACGGATCCCTCGACGAGAGGCGGCTGGCAAGCTGGCGCAAGCTCGGCCGGGAGGCGGCGTTTCAGGCCAGGCGAGCGGACGCGCGGCTGCAGGCCGCCTCGCGGGCCGTGTGGAGGCAGCGAACCAAGCAGATGCGTGCGCACTACAAACGAATGCCGCCACGGCGCTGATGCGGGCCGGTGGATCTTGGGGCTGGACGAAGGCACTGATCGCCCTTACTGTAAAGGTGTCCGGTTTGCTGCTTCCTGAGGCGTAGCGGGCATCGCGCCCGCACCGGACCTGACCAAGTGCGGATTACTGTCGCCTTGACATTGGGTATTGGCAATTGTCGTAAGTGCTTTTAGAATCGTGGACATCCCCTGCTCGAACTGAATCAGTACGAGCTCGGAGGCCACGATGTCTGACATCGCGAACCCCACGTTCCGAACCCGTCTGCATGGTTACGACAGGGACCAGGTCAACCGGATGGTCGACAGAATCGGCCGGACGCTGTCCGGCCAGGCGCGCCGCAACGCCGTGTTGGTATCGGACCTTCAGTACTTCTACTTCGACGTCCGGATGGGCGGGTATGACCGCGACCAGGTACACCAGTACCTGGCCGACGCGATAGTCGCGCTGCGTCGTCGCGCCATCGCCGCGTAACCGGCGGCAGTGCTCGCCTGGTGGCTACACCAGGTTCTTCTGCCAGCCTGCCTCGCGGGCCACGACTTCGTAACCCAGCAATTCGTTCACCTTGATCATGTGGTCGTTGGACGCCGCATTCTCGGTATCGATGAACCGCAGCTGCGGCTCGGCTTCCCGCAGCCAGCGCATCATACCGATCTTGAGCAGCAGACCGAGGCGGTGCCCGCGATGCGCCGCCAGCACGCTGGTGTCGTACTGGTACCCGTGCCACGGCTGTTCGTTCTCGATCGCCACGATCGTGTGGCCGCCGAGTTCACCGGATTCGCGATGCCGGGCCATTAGCCGATACAGCCGCCGGCCGCGGCCGACCGACGCCGACTCGAAGGCGCGGATGCGCTCCGGCGTGTATACCTCGTCCTCGATGTCGAGGTTTTCGGTCGGGGCATCGTTGATCGCTGCGGTCAGGATCGCAACGGCATCGAGCATCTCGTCAGGGACTGTGGGAGTGATACGGACCAGCTCGTAGGCCGCCGCCCGGGCCTCTGCCGCGGCGTAGTGGGCGTCGAGCTTGATCCAGTTCGCGGCCCACAGATCCTGCCGCCGCTCGATGTCGGTGTAGGCCCGCTCGAAACCCATCGCCGTGGCCATCGCCTCGTAATCCGGCCGATCGAGCGTGATGGCGAGCACGACCTTGCGGCCGTCGCCGTGTGCCCGGTCCGACGTCGCGTCGATAAGCTCGCGCAGAACATGCTGTGAGCGGCCGGCCGGGTGAGCGAGCGGGAACACTATGGCGAGGTGGGTGTTGTCTCGGCGCGGTAAGTAGAGCTCGACGACCCCGACGATCCGGCCGTGGTCGTCGCGTGCCACGGCCACCGCTGGGGGTTCGCCGTCCCAGCCATGCCGGAACCGGCCGAGGAACATCGACACGGTTTGAACCGGCTTGTGTGGCCGATCGGCGGCACGCGCCGCTTCGGCCAGTGCGACGGCCTCAGCCACGTCGCGTGGATTCGGGTTGGCCCGATCGAGCCAGCAAAGTCTCACTCCGCCATGCAATCCCAGCCGGCTGCCCCGGCGCGACTCAATTTCCGGCCGCACGGCAGACTCGGGACATGGCAGCAGCCAAGCGCAGTGCGGGACTGCTGGTGTTCCGCCGGGCCGGCGCCGGGATCGAGGTGTTGCTCGGGCACATGGGCGGTCCGTTCTGGGCGCGAAAGGACGCCGGTGCGTGGTCGATCCCTAAGGGCGAGTACGACGCGGACGAGCTGCCACAAGCCGCCGCGCGCCGCGAGTTCACAGAGGAACTCGGCATGCCACCTCCAGACGGCCCGCTCATCGAACTGGGCGAGGTGCGGCAGGCCGGTGGCAAGACCGTGAGCGCATGGGCCGTCGAAGGCGAGCTGGATCCAGCGGACGTCGTGCCGGGTACGTTCCGGCTGGAGTGGCCCCGCGGATCGGGAAGCATGCAGGAGTTCCCCGAGGTCGACAGGGTGGCATGGTTCGACCTCGATTCGGCGCGAGCCAAGCTCGTCTCGGCACAGCGGGATCTCCTGGACCGCCTCGTGCGACGTTTGGGAGAGTGAACTGTGGACCGTCGGCATTTGGAGTACGCGCTCGCCGTGCACGACGCACTGCCACCGGATGGGAACCTGCCATGGTCGCCGTACTCGGTGGCAGCGGCACTCGGCCTGGCCGCAAGCGGTGCGCGAGGCCGTACCCGGGACGAGCTGATCACCGTGCTCGCGAGGGGCGGGACTCTGGACGCGTTGGCACGTCTGCTCAGCGAGGCGGCTCGGCTTTCCGACGCCGAGAACGCGGTGGCCAACACGCTCTGGATGCGGATCGGGCTCGACGTTCACGACGAGTTCAAGCAGACGGTCCTGCGATGGCCTGGGGGAGCCGTGCGTGTCGCCGACTTTGAACACGACGCCGAAGGTTCTCGCCAGAAGATCAACAATGAGGTAGAGCAGGACACTCGCGGGCTGATCAAGGAACTGCTACCGCAAGGCGCGGTGCACGACCGGACGGGTTCGGTGATCGTCAACGCCCTGTATCTCAAGGTCGCCTGGCAGAACCCGTTCGAGGAGAACTCGACCAAGCGCGCAGCGTTCCATGCGCCGTCCGGAACCCGCGAAGTACCGACCATGCGGCAGCAGGAGCAGTTGCGCTACGGAGCCGTCGACGGGTGGCAGCTGGTGACCCTGCCGACGCCCAGCGACGTCGTCGTCGATGTGGTGTTGCCCGCGGGGCGGGATGCGGCTGCACCACCCGCGGCGACCCTTGCCGCGCTTCGCACCGAGAGCCGTTCCCGCAAGGTCGACCTGGCTTTGCCCAGGTTCCGCGTCGAGGCGACGCTGCCTCTGGTGGAGCCACTGCGCGCGGTAGGCATCGAGGCGGCCTTCGACGCCGGAAACGCCGATTTCGCAGGGATCAGCGCCGAGCCGATGTACATCGAGTCGGCCATGCACAAGGCCGTCCTGCGGGCCGACGAGCACGGATTCGAGGGTGCCGCCGCGACGGCGCTGTCGTTCCGTCTGACCTCGGTAGACATGAGCCGGCCGGTGCCGTTCTACGTGGACCGGCCATTTCTCGTCCTCGTGCGGCACGCGCGCACCGGCGCCATCTACTTCCTGGCGCGCGTAGTCGAGCCGTGAGGGTTCGCGCGTCTTGAATCGGGACGATCGACTTTCCTGCGTGCGCCGCCGGCTCCGGCACTTGCATTCTGGAGGCTTTGCAATGCTCACCAATAGGAAGCGCGGCCTCCTGAGCTGAATCAAGCGCTACTTCGCACACGAATTCCGGTACGAACGGCTCCTGACGGCCGTCAGCCGCCGGATTCGAGTGCGAAGTGCGCCGCAGGGTCGGAAGCGGCTTGTAGAGGGCACTGCGCTTCCTCCGGGTGTGCATTGCAAATGCGCGGCGAGGTGCTGCGCTTCCTCTAGGTGTGCATTGCAAAGGCGCGCGGAGTGCAACCGTGGAGGGCGGCACGCGGGCATTTGGGCTCGGCGACGAGGGTGGTGGGAACGGTGTGGCAGCGCCTCGACGGCGGAGTTGCCGCGGCACGGGCAAGAATGGCCGCGGACGCACGAGTCGCGGGACCGTGCGGCACGGAAGCAGGGAGAGGACGACATGGGTGATCGGGTGCGCTGGGGAGTACTGGGAGTGGCCGCCATCGCGACCAAGAAGGTCATCTCCGCCATGCAGCAGTCCAGCAACTGCGAGGTCGTGGCCATCGCGTCGCGGGACCGGGACCGCGCAGCGGAGGCGGCCGGAAGCCTCGACATTGCCCGGCCCTATGGCTCGTATCAGGATCTGCTCGACGACGAGGACGTCGAGGCGGTGTACATCCCGCTGCCGAACAACCTCCACGCTGAGTGGACTGTCCGGGCCGCCAAGGCCGGCAAACACGTGCTTTGTGAAAAACCGCTGGCCATGAGCGCAGCCGAAGCCGCCACAGTGGCGATCGCCTGCGAGCACGCGGATGTGCTGTTGATGGAGGCGTTTATGTACCGGTTGCATCCCCAGTGGGTGAGAGCCAGGGAGCTGGTTGCGGCCGGCCGGATCGGCGAACTGCGCGCGATAAGCGCCGTCTTCACGTACCACAACGTAGATCCGGGGAACATCCGCAACGTCGCAGAGTACGGTGGCGGGGCACTGATGGAC
>DATHUM010000262.1:0-3632 GCA_035462225.1 Jiangellaceae bacterium
GCCACACTGTTCCTCAGCGAGGCCACCATCAAGGCCCACGTGTCCCGGCTACTGACCAAACTCGACCTGAACAACCGGGTGCAAATCGCCCTCCTCGTCCACGACGCCGGCCCCCGGTGACGCATCCACAGGCACACTCCCACCCCTCGCACCAGTGGGTGGCCAGCCCAGCCGCAGGACTCCAGATGTGCAGACACCGCCCCATGAGCAGGCCGAACGGAGCCCGAAGCCCCGTCAACTGCCGTCAACCCAGGAAGGCATGGTCCGGATGGCAAAACGCATGCTCGACCACCCACCGCAGGCCAGCGCGCCTCACACCCGGTCGCGCCTCACACCCGGTCGGATACACCCCACTTGGAGTTGGATCTACTCGATCTGGCGCCAAAGAGCGTCAATGCCCGGGCGTTCGCGTTAGGCCGCGCAGGTCAGGAAGGACAACAAAGCCCTGAAGATTCGACCATCCCCCCGGGGTCCTGACAGACAGCCCGGACGACGAAGCCGGTGAAGTAGACGGACGACCTGCCTCGGGAAGAACCCCGCGGCAGAGCGGATATCTCAGACGCCGACCGGAACGACACCGACCATCACCATCCACTGACCTGAACGACGTCCTCCCCAGGATGAGGTCAGGACCCAACATGCCCAGGTGGAAGCCGAGCACACGCGGATGACCAGGGACAGCGAAGCCAACCGGCCGTGTGCCCACACTACGAGATCCGCGACGTGCCAAGAGGATGAACATCGGAGCGTCGCAGAGTCACCGGAGGGACAAGGCTGAGCCGGGTGCGACCGCGGGACCTCCCGCCGGAAGTCCTCGGCGCGGTACTCGGCTGTGGAGTCTACGGTGATCAGGAACGGAGGCCATCCGGCCAAGGATGGCGAGAGCGCTGGCCTTGATGGCCAGCGCATTGAGTCCGCCGACATCAGGAAGCGAGTCATCCGGTACCTCTGTCAGCATTCGCTCCAGCGGCGGAGCAGCCTCGGAGATAAGGGTTCAAGGACGGCATCGCTGATCTCGGCGAGTGGAGTGTGCCGGTTCGCTGTGCTGCTGGCTGCCGAGCGGATGGGCCTGATCCTGTCCTGAGGAGTGACTCGGTCCATTCGGTGGATGGTGATGGTCGGTGTCGTTCCGGTCGGCGTCCGAGATATCCGCTCTGCCGCGGGGTTCTTCCCGAGGCCGGTCAGTCCGTTCAGTCCACCGGCTTCGTCGTCCGGGCTGTCTGTCAGGACCCCGGGGGGATGGTCGAATCTTCAGGGCTTTGTTGTCCTTCCTGACCTGGGCGGCCGAACACGAACGGCCTCGGGTTAGCGCTCTTTGGTCGCAGATCAAGCAGATCCAACTCCAAATGGGGCGCATCAGGCCTGGTCAGAGGCGCATCGGTCCTTCGACGTGGGCCCCGCCCGTTCCTACTCACCTCCAAGAGCCACCTGCAGCGGGTCGGTTGGCGGTGGTTCGCGGTCAGTAGGCGGTGCTTAGGGCTCGCCGATGAATAACCACTCCGTTTAGGATTTGGTCCGCGATGATGTGGTAATGGCTGTCGATGCGCAGGTGGTCGAGTCGTTGCGGGCGAAGTTCGAGGCGGTGTTGCCGCATCTGGACGAGCGTCAACAGCGGCTGGTGATGGCCGGTGAAGCGCGTTCGCTGGGGCACGGCGGGATCGCGGCTGTGGCCCGGGCAAGCGGGGCGTCGCGATCGCGGATCTCGCAGGGGGTCGCCGAACTGGAGTCGGGCCAGCCGCCGTTGGGGCGGGTGCGCCGTGTCGGCGGGGGCCGCAAGACGCTGACTGAGACCGACCCGACGCTGCTCTGGGCGCTGCTGGCGATGGTGGAGCCGACCCGGCGCGGAGACCCCGAGTCGCCGCTGTGCTGGACGACGCTGTCGACCCGCAGGCTGGCCGCGGAACTGAGTGCGGCCGGGCACCGGGTTGGCGCGGACACGGTGGCCCGGCTGCTGCGCGAACAGGGCTTCAGCCTGCAGGCCAACGCCAAGACGATCGAGGGTGGGCAGCATCCCGACCGTGACGCCCAGTTCGCCTACCTCAACGACCAGGCCGGCCAGCACCTGGGAGCGGGCGATCCGGTGATCAGCGTGGACACCAAGAAGAAGGAACTCGTCGGGCCATACAAGAACGGTGGCACCGAATGGCGTCCGGCCGGGGAACCCGAGCGGGTCAAGGTCCACGACTTCATCGACCCCGCGCTGGGCAAGGCCAACCCCTACGGCGTCTACGACCTGGCCGCCGACACCGGCTGGGTGAGCGTCGGCACCGACCACGACACCGCCGCGTTCGCCGTGGCCACGATCCGCCGCTGGTGGCAATCCGCCGGAGCACCCGCCTACCCGACCGCGTCCCGGCTGCTGATCACCGCCGACGGCGGCGGATCCAACGGCTACCGCACCCGGCTATGGAAAACCGAACTGGCCGCCCTTGCCGCGGAAACCGGGCTGAGGATCACCGTGTGCCACCTGCCCCCGGGCACCTCCAAGTGGAACAAGATCGAGCACCGGCTGTTCTCCCACATCTCGATGAACTGGCGCGGCCGGCCGCTGACCAGCCACGACGTGATCGTGCAGAGCATCGCCGCGACCACCACCCACACCGGGCTGAGCGTGCACGCCGAACTCGACACCGACACCTACCCGACCGGCGTCAAGATCCCCGACTCCCAGATGAAGGCATTGCACGACACCGGCGCCCTGCACGGCCACAACTGGCACCCCGAATGGAACTACACCCTCAAACCGCTCGGAAACTGAGCGTGTTGATCATCGGCAAGCCCTAAGGACAGCGGTCAAGGGTCTTGGCACCGGGAATGGTCCTATGCTTTGGGCTGGTCTCGAACGACCGCTATTCGGCTGAGCGAGTGTTGCTTGCGGGTCGAGCGACCACAGGGACGCCTGCGTCCTTCCGCCGCAAGTCAACCGCGCGGTCGGCGGCCATGAGCGCGTGTTGCTTTCGGGTCGGGCGGCCGGGGGACGCCTGCGTCCTTCCGCCGCCTGTCCACCTCCCTCATCGCGGGTTACACCTCGGCGTACCGCGACATGACCGGGGTGACCGAACCAACCACGGTGCTGACCTTCCGGTCATCCGGCGACGAGCTGGTGGCCCTGACCCGCTCCGGGCCGCCGTTTTGCCAGCCACCGTGGTCGCCCACCGTCGTCGGCATGGTGCTCGACGACGACACCGGTTGGGACGAGGTGGCCGAGCTGGTGACCGACAGCTACCGGTTCTGCGCACCCCAGCAGCTGAGGCACCAGCTGGATCGGTGAGCCGGACGTCACTCCACACGGGTCGGCCGAGATCACGCGCTGTGTGTTCGGCGCGCGCTGGAACTGATGGCTGACCGAATTGAGCGCTCGGTTGGCGCCGCCGGCTGTATGGAGCCGCGGCGTCTGCCCGCAGCCTCGAAGGGAGTCCGGCTCGAGCCGTCGCAAGGCGAAGTGCCGGTTGGGCGAGCCGCGAGCACCCTTGCGGACGCCTGTCGACGCGAGGAGGATCGAGTTGCGGCGGCCGGTAACGTGCCCGCTCATCACGATTCCGAAGAGCCGAGACAGACATGGCGATCTCGATTCGCTGGTTACCGCCGGTGTGCGTCTTGGTCGCTGCCTTGGCCGCGGGGTGTTCGGCCGT
>DATHUM010000263.1:0-11880 GCA_035462225.1 Jiangellaceae bacterium
AGGTGGCTGCTCGCGTCGCCAAGTTGGACGTGTGGGACGCGCATCGGTTGCTTACCGAGCGGCTCGGCCGAGTACATGGGCTGGTCCGCGAGGGCGGCGTGGGTCATAGGCGCAACAGGCAGTTGACCCGCTACCGGTTCAGCCATGCGCTGTTCCAAGGTTTCGTTCACGATCAGCTTGGCGCCGGGGCTCGAGCGCACGCCCATGGCGTGGTCGCCGCTGAGCTGGAGGCGTTGCATTCGGACGATCTGGAGCCCGTGATTCCGGTGCTGGCGCACCACTACGCCGAGGCGGGTGATGTCGAGAAGGCTGTCCCGTACCTGATCCGGACAGGTGACCGGGCTCGGCTGCTGCAGGCCTGTGAGGAGGCTCTGGCCGCCTACGACCGTGCTGTCGACCTCCTTCGCGAGCAGGGTGACACCGAGCGGTTGGCGCGCACGCTGATGCGGATCGGCTTGACCCACCAGACGGCGTTCGATCATCAGAGCGCTCAGCGAGCGTTTGACCAAGCGTTCGCGTTGTGGCCTGCTGTAGACGAAGGGCTCTCGGTACGCACTCCAGGTTCGACGACCCTGCGACTTGTGACCGTCGAGCCGCAGACGCTTGACCCGCACGTCGATTCGGGTGTGGCACCCGCGAGTGCAGTCCTGTTCAGCGGGCTCGTGCAATACGACGAGGGTGCCAACATCGTTCCCGACGTCGCTGAGGGGTGGGAGATTTCCGGCGACGGGCGACGTTATACCTTCCACTTGCGCGACGACGTCTCGTGGAGCGACGGCCAGCCGGTCACCGCTCACGATTTCGTTACCGGCTACCAGTGGGCGCTCGACCCGGCTACCGGCACAGATTCTGCGTCAGCCCTGCTGTTGCCGCTGGCCGGCGCACGCGACGTTCGGGAAGGCCGAATTCCGGCCGATCAGGCGGGGGTCCGCGCTACCGACGACCACACACTCGTCATCGAGCTCGCCGAACCCGCCAGCTTCTTCATGTACAACCTGGCCCACACCATGCTGGTGCCGCTGCCACGTCACCTGGTGCAAGCACACGGGCGGGACTGGTCCCGACTCGACATCATCGTGTCGAACGGTCCGTTCCGGCTGATCACGTGTGAGCTGGGAAGCCACTTGACGTTCGAACGGAATCCGAGCTACCACGGACGCATCAGTGGCAACGTCCAGCGTCTCAGCCTGAAGATGACTGCGCTTGGAGACGATCGCCACGAGCAGCTCTATCAAGCTGACGATGTCGACGTCCTCGTATTGCCGTTGGGCACGCCCTTCGGCGTCTTCGACCGCCTCCGCGGCCAGTTTCCGCGCGAGTACGTGAACGGGGGCGACGCCGTCGTCACCTACTTCTACTGGGTCGACCACGAGTCTGCGCCGCTACACGACCGGCGGTTGCGGCAGGCGATGGCACTTGCCGTCGATCGAGAAGCATTGGCGAGGACGTGGGGAATGTCCGTTCCCGCTCATGGAGGGTTCGTTCCGCCGGGAGTTCCAGGGCATGTCCCTGGCATCGCGCCGACGCACGACCCTGAGCTGGCAGCCCGTCTCATCGCCGAAGTTGTCGGCGATGACGCAGCTCCAATGCTGGTCATCGGTTTCGACGTCGTCGAGCCGTTCGTCCAGCAGCTTGTCGACGACTGGCGAGCAGTCGGATTGCCCGTCGAGCTCGCGCTGTGCGCGACGGCGTTAGACCAGAAGGGGGCGTGGAGCAGGACTGCCGGCCCGAAAGTCGGCGTGCACGGCTGGCGGGCGGACTACCCGGACCCGGACTCGTTCCTGCGCGTGGCCGTCGCCGATATCGCTCCGCGCTGGCGGTCGGACAGGTATGCGTCGTTGCTTGAGAGGGCCGCCCGGATCAGGGACCTTGCGGGCCGCCTGCAGGTGTACCGAGCAGCCGAACAGGTGCTCGCCGAGGAAGCGGTGCTGGTCCCACTGCTCTACCATCCCGAGCAGCTGATGGCTAAGCCGTGGGTCACGAACTTCCCCACCATCCCGTTCCTCTACGCGAGCCTATTGAAGGACGTCGTTGTCGGTCCGCAGGGGTAGGAGTGATGGTCCTAGCCCGTCTTCTCCCAGACCGAAATGTGCGAGTCGCTGGTGCTGGTGAACGGCTCGCGAGCCCAGCTTGCCCAGCGCTGTCGCAAACTCATTCCGGCCATCCGTGCCATCAGGTCGAGTTCGGACGGCCACACGTAGCGGAACGGGATCGAGAAGACGTCCAGCCGGCCTTCCACGACTCTGTAGTGGTGGGATACCAAGCCCTGGTTGACGACGTCGTACTCGTCGAAGCCAAGCCTGGTCGGGCCGACGACGAACGCCCGGATCGTCTCCCCGCGTGGCAGGCGCTGCAGGTCGGGCACGCCGACCTCGATGACGAAACACCCGCCCGGTTCCAGGTGTGAGGCCGCGTTGCGGAAGCAGGCCACCTGATCGTCCTGCGTCGTCAGGTTGTTGATCGTGTTGAAGACGAGGTAGGCCAGCCGGAACGTCTCGCCCACGTTGGTCGTCGCGAAGTCACCGATGGTCACGTCGATGGCATCTCCGCCCGGCTTGGCGTGGAGCCGGTCGACCATGGCGGGGGAGAGGTCGATGCCACTGACCGGTACACCGCGCTGGCTGAGCGGCAGCGCCACCCTACCCGTGCCGATGCCCAACTCGAGGGCTGCGCCGTCAGCGGCGAGTTCGGCCAGGAAGTCGACGGTCGGCTGGAGCACCTCAGGGGCAAACATGTCGGCGGAGTCTTCGTCGTAATTCGCAGCCTCTGATTCATCGAAGAAGTTCCTAAGCACTCCAGCACCGTGGCAAAGGACGTACAGATGCCGCAACAGATTTCTCCCGGCGATCGCGCACGGTCGCAGGTCACGAGCGGGGAATCACACCGCAGCCCGCACTCGTGACGCCCTCCGTGTGCCATAACAGGCGCCGCAGGAGACGTGGCGGTGGCCCACGTCAGTCGAAGAGTCCACGCAGAGTGCCGTTGATCGACTCCCGGTCGAACGGGATGGGGCGGAACTCCGACGGGTCGAAGCCCGGCCCGAAGGCGTCGCGGAGCTTGTCGAGGGCCTCTCGGTGCCGGGGATTCGTCCCGTCGTTCGCGGCGGTGAGGAGTTCGTAGCCGTGAATGCCTCCACAATCCTCCGGCGGGCTGGGGCGCCGGCCCTTGGTGCACACGGCGCGTGGAGCCGCAGGCTGGCGCGGCAGGACGGCTTCGAGTGCGATGACGTGCTCCCAGCCGTCGCCGAAGTCGTACATGTAGAACAGCCGATCGCCGGGGTCCACGAGCAGTTCGTCCAGGCGGACGTCCCTCTCGGCGATGCCTTCCTCGCCGTCCTCGATGTCGTACTCGGTGAGGTATTGCTCGCTTTCGGGGTCGTAAAAGCTGGAGCCCCCGGCGGCGAACTGGTGTATGTGCGCATCGGACCACGCGAACGCGGCCTGCATGACGTCGTGTAGCTCATCGAGCATGAGATCTGAGGCGAGTTCGAGCCGCCGCCAGCAGGGCGGCTTGGCGCCCTTGAGGTCGATCCGGAGCCGGTACGTGACGACGTCGTCGCGCCTGGGTCGAAGCGGCGACGGCGGGGCAGCGTCGAGATCGTCGGTGCCTTGCGCGGGGCCGAGCAGCAACTCGAGCGAACCACGGCCGGCACCAGTGCGCGAGGCCATGCGTACGGCGTTGCCCGGGAGACCGGCGGGATGGACCGTCAGCGAGTACTCGCCGACCCGGCCATCTGGAAATGCCATGCTGCCGGCTATCTCGGGTTCGTCATTGGACCGGCCTGCGTACTGGAGCACGGCGGCAGTGGCGAGCGCGAGGTGCCGGGTGTCACGCCTGGCGATGTCGGCCAGCCCGTTCGACGCGACGCCGGCGAATATCGGGAAGAGTCCGCTGTCGGGTGACCAGCCGTGCCGGATGGCCCGGCCGGCGGCCTCGCGGGGAGTCTCATCTGGCGGTTCGAGGTAAACCATCAGCGTCCCCTCGGGCATAGCCACCTCCTGGCCCGGGTGCCACGCAGCAACGGACTCGGGCATTTGTCTGCCCGGATACAGAACGAGGCCGAGCTGGATTCGGTCGTGGCCTAGAACCACGGGAACGTAGTTGGCGAGCTCGCCGTCGACCATGATCGACAGGCTCAGGTCGATCCGGTTCGTGGCCGGATCGGTCCACGGCTGTGCGGCGGCATATCTCCCGGTGAGTTCGATGAGGTGTCGCCAGTCAGCCGGCTCGGGCGGCTCGTCGGGCTGGGCCCGGCCGGACAGGCGTCCGATGAACGAGTCGACGATGTCCTCGGCTTCTGGGCCGGGAACGACCAGTTCAGGCGCTATTGCCGAGGAGCCGAGCAGGGTGGCCAGCTCACGTTCTGCATAGGGCAGGGCGTCCGCGGTGCTCAGAACCCGCCCGGGCGGCCCGGGTGGGAACGGCGCGCCGATGGCAGGCGTGGTCAGCGCCGTGTGCAATGCCGTCCGGCAGGCGTCGGTGCCGGAGGGCAACGCGGCGATCCCAAGCACGAGACCGGTGTCGACGTCGAATACCACGCACAGGACGATTACCGGCTTGTCGGCGATCTCCACGGCGTGAGAGATGTCGCGGACCATGACCATCCATGTCCTGGCGGGGGTCATGGCCGCAGTCTGCCAGAGCACGGCGCTGGGCCGCCCACCAGAACTGCAGACTCAGCCACACGCACGCATGCCTGTAGGAACGTAGCACCGGCTGTCGAACGTGATCGAACGGCGGAGCTGTGCGGTACGGCCGGTCAGGCGCTCGGCTGGGTCGCTGATGTGCCCGGTCGGGGTGTCGGCCGGGTAGGCAGCGGTGTCGTCGCGGGGCCGTTGAGGATCTCGCCGTCCGGCGTGAATCGCGAGCCGTGGCAGGGGCAGTCCCAGCTCCGTTCAGCCGCATTCCAGGCGACCTGGCAGCCGAGGTGCGTGCACCGGGTGGATACCGCGTGCAGCCGGCCGTCGTCGTCGCGGTAACCGGCAACCTTCTTGCCCTCGCTGGACACGATCGCGCCCTCACCGGGCGCGAGAGCTTCGATTCCGCGCCGGCCGGGCGAGAGGATACGGTCCGCGACGAGCCGGTATCCGACCCGCGCATTCTCAGTGACGAACTTGGGCCCGCCCGCGATCGGCTTGAACCTGGTCGAGGAGAACAAGGACGCCCACTCGTTGGGCCGCCCGGCGATCGCATCGCTGATCATCATGCCGGCGAGAGTCCCGCCGGTCATGCCCCACTTCTTGAACCCGGTGGCAATGTGCGTGCGCTTGGACAGCACGTTCAATCTCCCGATGTACGGCACACCGTCGGCCGGGGTGTAGTCCTGTGCCGACCACCGGTGCTCGAACGAGACCACGTTCCAGTGGTTGCGAGCGAACCGAGCCAACGCCGTGTACCGGTCGGGGCTGGCTTTGGACGAGCCGAGATGGTGCCCTTCGCCGCCGATCATCAGCAGCTCCTCGCCGCGGAACGGCACCGAGCGGATGGAACGGACCGGTGACAGGGCACTGATCAGCATCGATTCCGGCAGGTCACCGGTGACCCGCGCGGTGATGACGTAGGACCGGTTGGCGTAGGCGCGGGCGAAGAAGCCACCCCGGTCGAGAAATGGCATGAGAGTTGCGACCACGACATGATTCGCGCGGATCCGGCCGTGTTCGGTGTGCACCACGCTGGGCTGGGATTCATCGACGTGCGTGGCACGGGTGTGCTCGAAGATCTGCCCACCGGCCGCTACGAGACGTTCGGCCAGGCCGAGCACATACTTGCGGGCGTGAAACTCGATCTGGTTGTCGAATCGCATGCCGCCCGCGGTCGGGAACGGCATCGACAGCTGCTCGTCGAAGAATGCCGGCAGCCCGGCTTCCTGCGCGGCGCGGGTCTCCTTCTCGAGGATGGTCCGCTCGCTGTCCCGGCGGGCGTAGACGTATGCCGGGCGCCGCCGGAGGTCGCAGTCGATCCCCTCGGCCGCGAAGGTCGCGATGCGCTCCTTCGCAGCCTCCATTGCCGCGCCGTACGCGGCCGTGGCGTCCTGGCCGTGGGTCGCCTGCAACCGAGCGTAGGTCAGCTGATGCTGCGAGGTGACCTTCGCGGTGGTGTGGCCGGTCGTGCCACCACCGATGACATCCTGGTCGAGCAGGCACACCGCCAGCCCTTCGCGAGCGAGTAGCAGCGCGGTGGTGAGTCCGGTGATGCCACCGCCGAGGACTGCGACGTCGACCGAGCGGTCGCCGTCGAGCCGCGGGTAGTCGGTCTGCGGCGTATCGTCCATCCACAGCGAGACGTGCCGCCAGCTTTCTGCGGAAGTTGCCATATTGCGACCATCGCACAGTCGATGACCGTGTGGGGCGCGTTGGCAGCACGGGCGGCTTATCCGTCAAACGAAGATGTCCTCCGGGAGAAATGCGGAGACGAGCATGTTAGGGACGTCGACGAGCTGGCTGATCTTGAGGTCGACGGCCACACTGCAGATGACGTAGGCCTGCTGCCGGCTCCAGCCTCGCTCGCCGAGGTGGTCGATCATGTTGAGCAGCGCGTTCCGGGCAGCAAGAGTGGCGTCCTCGCTCCTGTTCACGCCGTCCCGAGTGACCGACAGGCCCGTCGTCGCGAAGAACCGGCGCGGTGCCGCGAACTCCGGCGGCAGGTAGTAGTCGGTCCGGGTGAAGCGAGCGTCGCGGATCCCCTTCTCGGCCGCCTCACCCTTGCGCACCCCGAACCGCACGTGCAGGGTGGCGCTCATCTCTATCGCAGTACCGCAGGCCTCGCCGTCCCCTTGCGCGAAGTGCGCGTCGCCGGCCGAGAACAGTCCGCCCCGAGTGTCGACTGGCAGCAGCAGCGTCGTGCCCTTGCCGAGTTGCTTGATATCGACGTTGCCGGCCTGTTCGCGTGGCGGGATGGTCCGCAGCGCCTCGGCGGCGATGCGCGGATCGTCAGGTACGGCCGACGCCGGGGACGGCGGCAGTACCATGCCCCCGCCATCGAGCAGCGCCTGCTCGCGAGCCGCGGTCGCAGCGAGCAACTCTGCACCCGGTGTCAGCCCGATGGTGCCCATGAACGGCGCTCCGGGAATCCGCACGCCGGGCAGGTCGTCTGATGTGGCCGAGTCGCCGTCGATGTCCCAGTGAACGACGTACGGCTCGGGGAACTCGTCGCGGAGGAACCCGAAGCCAGGTACCTGGACTGTGAAGCCGTAGGGCTCGGGGGCCACGTCCAGGATCTCGACCTCGAGGAGATCGCCAGGCTCCGCGCCCTCGACGTAGACCGGCCCGGTCAGGGGGTGTACCACGTCGAGGTTCGTCGCTGCGACGTCGTCGGCGGTGGCGCCCAGCCTGATCTGCCCGTCGAGCGCATCGCGGGTCTCGAGCACGACGTCGTCGCCCGGCTCGCAGCGCACGATCGGCGGGATGTCCGGATGCCAGCGGTTGTGGCCTGTGGCGGGCTCCTCGAGCAGGGTCTTACTCCGGTCGATGCGGACCTCATGGGCTGCCATGACGCCTCCTCGTGTTGTCGGATTCGCCGCTAGGGGGCGTTGCCGGCCCGCGGCGCCTTCCAGGAGTTCCAGTAAGTGACTTCAGCAGCCGGACGCCGGGCAGCGGGCTTGAATTCAACGCCCTTGCTGTAGGCGACCGGCAGCAAGCCGACCTGCGTGACGGTGTCCGGAATGTCGAGGATCTTGGCCGCTTCGGCCTCACCGTGCAGGTGCAGAGTCGTCAGCACCGACCCGAGCCCTCGGCTCCGTAATGCCAGCTGGAATGACCAGACGGCCGGAAATATGGACCCGAGGAAGCCGGCCCAGTCAGCGTTGCGTCCCGGTGCGTCGATCCGGCCCAACGCACATGGCACGACGTGCACCGGCACGCGGTGGAGGTTCTCGGCCAGGTAGCGCGATGAGTCCAGGACCCTGCGCTGCTGAGCGGCCTTCTCCGCAGGAACTGAAGCCAGCGCGGCGACCTGCCGGCGTTCGTACCGGTCCCAGACCTGCCGGTAGATCTCGGCAAGTGCCGTGCGCTTCTCCGCGTCTGTCACGACGACGAACCGCCAACGCTGCGCGTTCGCCCCCGTGGGCGCCTGGACGGCCAAGGCGAGGCACTCTTCGATCACCTCGGGCGGGACCGCGCGGTCGAGATCGAGCCGCTTGCGAACGGCCCGGGTCGTGGTGAGCAACTCGTCGACGGCGGCGAGGTCCATGCGTTCCATCCAAGGTCGGCTGGAATCAACGTACACAGCATCGCGCGGGTCGCCGAGTAGGGCGGGCGATCAATGGGTACGACTTATGTTGTGCACCTCGTGATCGGCATCGATGGCGGCACGACCGGCACCAAGGCGGTAGCGGCCGGTGCCGACACCACTGTGCACGCCAGCGCGGAGGTTTCCTACACACTGCATATCCCCGAACCGCGCCGTGCTGAACTCGACCCCGAGGAGTTGCAGCGTGCGACCGTCGAGGCGCTTGGTGACGTCGTTCGCCGGCTCGAGGGCAGCGGCCACCAGGTGGCCGGTGTCTGCCTGAGCGCGGCCATGCACGGGCTGCTGCCGTTCGGCGAGGCCAACACGCCGCAGGGGCCGGTGGTTACCTGGGCCGACACCCGGGCGGACGACGAAGCGCGCCGCCTGCGAGCCGACCCGTCCGCCGGCGACCTGCATGCCCGTACCGGTACGCCGCTGCATCCGATGTCGCCCCTGACCAAGCTGATGTGGACTGCCGCGCACGACCCGGAACTCCACCGGTCCGCTCCGCGCTGGGGTGGGGTGAAGGAACTGCTCATCGCTGCGCTCGTCGACGCCGATCTGACCATCGACCTGTCCTGTGCGTCGGCCACCGGCCTGTACGACATCCACCGGGGTCGTTGGGATCCGGAGGCGCTCGAGCGAGCCGGCGTGGCCGAGGCTCAGCTGGCGCGGGTCGTTCCCACCACGGAGATCGTCGGCCCGCTGCGCCCCGACATCGCCCGCGCGGTCGGCCTGCCTGAGGGCACGCCGGTGATCGCCGGTGCGTCCGACGGAACCCTCGCGAACCTGGGCGTAGGCGCTGTGGTCGAGGGCTACGCCGCGCTGTCGGTCGGCACCAGCGGCGCCCTCCGGGCCGTCCGCAGGACTCCGGGCATCGACCAGGCCGGGCGGCTGTTCTGCTACGCGTTGACCGAGGACAAATGGGTGGTCGGCGGAGCTGTCAGCAATGGCGCCTCGGTGCTCGACTGGCTGTCCGCGGCGCTCGGAGCGCCACCCGAGCACGACATCGGCACGCTACTCGCAGAGGCCGAACGGGTCCCGCCGGGCAGCGCCGGCCTGCTCGCCCTGCCGTACCTGTTGGGGGAGCGGGCCCCGTGGTGGCGATCCGGCCTGCACGGCGCCTACATCGGGCTGCGTCGCGATCACGGCCGTGGTCACCTGGTGCGGGCCGTCGTCGAAGGTGTCGCCCAGCAACTCGCGCTCATTCTCACCGCCGTCGAGGACGCCGGCGTCGAGGTGACCGAGATCCGGGCCACTGGTGGGGCGCTCGCGTCGTCGCTGTGGTCGACGGTCCTTTCCTCCGCCCTGCAGATGCCGCTTCGCCAGGCGCCGTCGTCCGAGGGCACGGCGGTCGGCGCGGCGCTGTTGGGACACCCCGCGCTCGGAGAACTCGGCGATCTCGACGAGGTGGCCGAGATCGTCACCCTGGAGCGCGAAACCGCCCCCGACCCGCGGGCCGCCGAGATGTACCGAGTGATGCGCCCATTGATCGAGCGGGCGGTCACGGGCCTTGACGAGATCTTCGCCGCGCTCGACGCGCTGCCGTCCGAATCCACAGGAGAAGTGTCATGACCGAAGAAGTCGAGCCTGCGCTGTCGACCGGATGGTTGCTGCTGATCCTAGTCGCCGCCGTCGCGGTCCTGCTCTTCCTGATCATGAAGGTCAGGCTGCATGCGTTCCTTGCGCTGATCGTCGTCAGCCTGGTGACAGCCCTCGCGACCCGGATTCCGGTGCCGGACGTCGTCCCGACCCTTGTCCAAGGGCTCGGCACGACGCTCGGCAGCGTGGCGTTGCTGGTGGCCCTCGGTGCGATCCTGGGCCGGCTACTGGAGATAAGCGGTGGCGCGCAGGTGCTCGCGGACGCCCTTGTAGGGCGGGCGGGACGACGGCGTGCGCCGTTCGCGCTCGGCGTGGCGGCGCTGCTGTTCGGCTTCCCGATCTTCTTCGACGCCGGCCTGGTGATCTTCCTGCCGATCCTGTTCACGGTCGCCCGGCGGGTCGGTGGGTCGTTGCTGCTGTACGGGCTCCCGGTCGCGGGCGCCTTTGCGGTGATGCACGCCTTCGTGCCGCCCCACCCGGGCCCGGTGGCGGCGGCAGGCCTCATCGAAGCCGACGTCGGCCTGGTGCTGGTCTTCGGTATCTTGATCGGCATTCCGACCTGGTTCCTCGGCAGCTACCTGTTCGGTCTTTGGGTCGGTAACCGGATCGACTTGCCCGTTCCAGAGGTATTGGCCCGCGACGAGGAGATCGAGAAGGAACTGGAGGGACGTACGCCCCCGACCTTCTGGGCGGTGCTCGGACTTCTTCTGCTCCCACTGATCTTGATCTTTGGTGAGACCGGCCTCAATACCCTGGTGGAAGAGGGTGTCGTCGATGGCGAGAACCCCGTCGTCCAGGTCGTCCGGATGCTCGGCCAGACACCTGTCGCCCTGCTCATCGCCGTGCTGGTCGCATTGATCGTGCTGGGAATCACTCAGCGCCGCGAGGCTCGCGACCTGGAGCGGATCACCGACTCGTCCTTCGGCCCCATCGCCTCGCTCATCCTGATCACGGGTGCCGGTGGCATGTTCGGTGCGGTCCTGCGCGCGAGCGGGATCGGTCAGGCGCTGGCCGACACTCTGGAGGAGACCGGGCTGCCGGTTATCGTGGCGGCGTTCGTGATCGCGACGGCCATCCGCGTGGCTCAGGGATCAGCCACCGTCGCCCTGATCACCACGGCCAGCCTGATCTCGCCGGTCGTCGCGGAGGGAGACTTCAGCGATGCCTATCGCGCTCTCACGGTGATCGCCATAGCGGGTGGCGCCACTGTCCTGAGCCACGTCAACGACTCCGGGTTCTGGCTGGTCGGCCGGTTCTACGGGATGGACGTCAAGACGACGCTCAAGACCTGGACGGTGATGGAGACGCTACTCGGCAGCATCGGCTTCCTGATCGCGTTCGCCGTCAGCGCGTTCGTCTGAGGCTCGCCGCGTGCGCTGCCGCTCGACGCTCTAGCGTTGGACTCATGGAGACGAGGACGTTAGGCCGGACCGGCCGCAAGGTCAGCGTGGTCGGGTTGGGCGCTTGGCAGATCGGCGACGACTGGGGGACAGTGCAGGAGGGCGATGCCCAGGATGTCGTGCGCTCGGCCCTGGCAGCCGGCATCACCTTCATCGACACCGCGGACGTGTACGGCAACGGTCGCAGCGAGCGGATAATCGGTTCGGTCGTGGACGACCCGGACGTGTTCGTCGCCACCAAGATGGGGCGACGGGTGGAGCAGCGTCCCGAGAACTACAACCCGGCGAACTTCTACGCCTGGACCGACCGATCGCGGCAACTGCTCGGCGTCGAGGCGCTCGACCTCGTGCAACTGCACTGCCCGCCGGACCCGGTCTTCGAGGATGACGCGGTATTCGACGCCCTCGATGCGCTGGTCGCTGACGGTGTGATCCGGGCGTACGGGGTGTCGGTGGAAACATGCGCACAGGCGCTGTCCGCGATTGCGCGGGACGGCGTGGCGAGCGTTCAGATCATCCTGAACTGCTTCCGGCACAAGCCGCTGGACGACGTGCTGCCGGCCGCTGCGGAGGCCGGCGTCGGGATCATCGCACGCGTCCCGCTGGCCTCGGGGTTGCTGTCCGGGCGGTACGACGAGTCGACCACGTTCCC
>DATHUM010000264.1:0-5658 GCA_035462225.1 Jiangellaceae bacterium
CGATAGCGCGCCCAATCCCGGTGCCGCCGCCTGTGATGATGACCTGTCGCACGCAATCTCCTTTAGGTCTAAAGTATCTATGTGCCCGAGCCTAGCTCCTCCCCCGCCACCGGCACAACCGACGGCGTCGACCGCATCCAGCAGGCCTGGCTTCGCGAGCGTCCTGGAACTCCGGTGCGCTCCATCGGCGTCATCACCCGGATCTGGCGTATCGCCAAGCTGCTGGAGGACGAGCGGCGCCGGACCCATGTCCGGCTCGGCGTCGATGCGGCGACCCGCGACCTGCTCGCGACCCTGCGGCGCGCCGGTGCGCCGTACCGCCTCTCTCCGAGTGAGATCGCCAAGCGCGTGCTGATCAGCCCGGGCGCGGTGTCGCAGCGTGTAGCACGCGCCGAGCGGGAGGGCTGGGTCCGCCGGTTGCGGCCCGGGACAGACGGACGTGCTGTGCTGGTCGAGCTCACGCCCGCGGGTCACGCGCTCATCGAGCGAACGGTCGACGAGTTGCTGACCCACGAGCAGTCGCTGCTGTCGGCTCTCACCGAGCAGCAGCAGGAACAGCTGTCGGACCTGCTGCGCGCGCTTCTGCGCGACCTCACGCACCGATTCGATGTCGCCGATCGGCCGTAAACTGCGTGCGGCTGGGTACGGTAAGCGGGTGGCCCGACGCCGGACCCGTATCCGTACCGAGCTGTGCGACCGCGCCTTCTTCGACGCGCCCACGCCGCTGGCCTTTGCGCACCGCGGCTTCTCCCCGGACGGCCTTGAGAACAGCCTGACGGCCTTCGCTGCCGCCGTGGAACTCGGCTACCGCTACCTCGAGACCGACGTGCGCGCCACTCGTGACGGTGTGGCCATCGCCTTGCATGACCCGACGCTTGACCGAGTCACCGACCGCACCGGTCGCATCTGCGAGCTGGACTGGTCCGAAGCCGGGCGGGCGCTGATCGGAGGCAGCGAGCCCATTGCCCGTCTCGACGACGTGCTCGACGCGTGGTCGGATATCCGGCTGAACATCGACGTCAAGGACGCCGCGGCGGTAGCGCCCCTGGCCCGGGCCATCGAGCGGACAAAGGCCCACGATCGGGTCTGCGTCGCCTCGTTCTCCGATCGCCGGCGGCGCGCGGTGCTTCGCCGGTTGTCGGCACCGGTGGCGACGGCCGGTGGTCGGTGGACCATCGCACGATTCAGGCTCGCCGCCTCGCCCATGCGCTGGGCAGCACTCGTGACACGGGCCCTCCGTGACGTCGACTGCGTGCAGGTCCCAGAACGAGCCGGCCGCGTGCGGATCGTCACCGCGGCCACCGTGGCCGCAGCCCGGGCGGCCGGCAAGCAGGTGCATGTATGGACCGTCAACGACGAATCCCGGATGCACCGGCTGCTGGACACAGGCGTCCACGGACTCATGACCGACCGCGCCGACGTGTTGAAAGACATCCTGCTGGCCCGCGACGCGTGGCCTGAGCAGATCATTTCTTAGCCGCGAACAGGCGGGCGCCTGTCCACCCACCGGCCCCTCCCTGCTGCGGCTGACGAGCCGTGGGTTCCCGATCACTCAAGATGTGGCCCCGGCAGGACTCGCTTACCACAGGCGGGCTGTGGATCGCGCAAACGTTCCACAGGCGTGGTCATCGATCATCGACGGACATGCAGACCCTCTACCTGCACCTCGAGCACCGGACGATCGAGTTTCTGGTCACGGCGGAGCGCGCCGGCGATCTACCGCCGCCGAGCCTGCTGGTCCTCGTCGCCGATGAGTCCGGCCGCCTCGTGCTGCCCATCGCCGTTGACGGGGTACCTGACGATCCGCCGCAGGACGAACGAGTCAGCGCGCTGACCGTCCTACTCGAGCACATCGCCGAGCTCGGTCAGCCGGCCGGCGTGGCCATGGCGGTGAGCCGACGCGGAGATCCACGGCCCCGGGGAAGTGACTTCGGCTGGCACGACGCGCTCGTGCAAAGCTGCCGGAACGCGCGCCTCACCTGCCACGGCACCTATGTCGCGACGCCGTATGGAGTTCGCCGCGTGCGTCCATCGCCGGCGCCTGACCTGCTCGCCGCCTAACGACTGGTGCCCGCCGAGATGAACCAACCCGACTCGCGGACCGCCCGCATCGCCGCCCGCCTCGTCTGGCGATCCAGCCGGTGCAAGTAGACGATGCCGTCGAGATGGTCGATCTCGTGCTGGAGGGCCCGGGCCAGTTCACCGGTGCCCTCCACGCGCACGGGCCGCCCTTCGGCGTCCCAGCCCTCGACCACCGCATGATCAGCCCGAGTCGTGGGAAACCACAGGCCCGGCACGGACAGGCACCCCTCGTCACCCGTCTGGGTACCGTCAAGCTCGACGATCACCGGATTGAACACCACGCCCCGCCCGCCGTCCACACCATAGGAGAACGCGCGAACGGGCACACCGATCTGCGGGGCTGCGACTCCCGCCCGGCCGGGCAGATCCAGCGTGTCCAGCAGGTCGGCGGCCAAGGCGCGCGTCGTGTCACTGAACGATTCGACAGGATCGGCGACCGTGCGCAGTACAGGGTCGCCATAGAGCCGGATCTCACGGACCGCCATGGCTCCACCTCACAAGAAACTCGCCGCAATCTGACCTGTCGCGACCGGACCAGCATCGACGGTACGGATCTTTGAGATTATCCAGCGTACGGGCGGACACCGGGAGGCGGCTCCTCCGGCGTCGCGATGCTACGGGCGTTCATGAGCCGTGAGGCAGATCACGTAAGACCCCGCCGTTATCACATCGGCGGCGGAACAAATTCGCGGGCCATGCGCGTTACTTGAGTGTCGTTCCACGGTTGCCCGACCGGTGACCGGGGAATACACCTAAAGAGCAACAACACCGTTCCCGACGACCCAGGGGCCACAAGCTCCGGAAGGGCCTCTCACGATGTCCGAGCGTTCCACCTTGCGCGGTTCTCGCCTCGTCGCCACCAGCTACGAGGACGAGCGCGGCGTCGAGTTCGCGGAGCGCCAGCGGGTGTCGTACGAGTGCCCTCGCGGCCACGCGTTCGACGTGCCGTTCTCCGTCGACGCCGAGGTGCCGGCGCTGTGGGACTGCCCGAAGTGTGGTGCGGAGGCGCTTAGGATCGCCACCGACCGCCCCGAGGAAAAGATCGCCAAGCCGGCACGTACCCATTGGGACATGCTGCTGGAGCGTCGATCCATTGACGAGCTGCAGGTCCTGCTCGACGAGCGGCTCGAGTTGCTGCGAACCGGACGCCTTCCCGGTGCTGCGCACCTGGCGTCCTCGCGCCGCCGCAAGAAGAGCGCCTAGTCGCCGTCGGTGGCGGGTCACCCCCCGGCCTGCCCCCTCGGCTATGCCGGGCCGCGTCGTAACCCCCCTACGGCGCGGCCCGGTCCCTTTTGCCCGCCTACTGCTTCGGTTCGTCGTCGTCGACGATCTCGCCCTCGATGACCTCGCCACGCGAAGGCGGGCCGGCGTACGGTCCCGGCCGCAACGCTGGGGCCGGCCGAAAGCGTGAGAGCAACCGCGTCGTCGGATCGCGGGTCGGTGGCAGCACCAGCGCCGCCCCCAAGAGGTCCGTGATGAAGCCGGGGAGGATGAGCAGGAACCCGCCGGCGATCGCGGTCCCGGATGCTTGCTTGTCCCGTTCAGGCACGCGACCAGCCCGAACGGCCTCCGAAAGCGCAGTCCACGCTCGTACGCCCTCGTTGCGTACCACCCAGCCGCCGAGCATCGCGGTCGCGACCATGAGCCAGAACACCACCCAGCCGCCCAGCCACCGGGCCGCCAGCACGATGACGGCGATCTCGGCGATAAGCAGCGCGAGGAACGCCACCCTGGTCCGCAACCGCGGCCTCATCGGGATTTCACCGTCGATCTCATCTGACCGAGTCGGTGCCGGATGCCCCACTGGGTCACCCGCCATAGGGCTTCGCGCACTATCGCGCCGCTCATCTTGGACCTGCCCTCCTCGCGCTCGACGAACGTGATCGGCACTTCCACCACGCGCAGACCGGCCCGGACCGCACGCCAGGCCAGGTCGACTTGGAAGCAGTAACCCTGGGACGCCACGTCGTCCAGGTCCAGGCTGCGCAGCGCATCGGCGCGGATCGCCCGGTACCCGCCGGTGGCGTCCCTCAATTCGATACCGAGCAGCAGCCGGGTATAGGCGTTGCCGCCACGCGAAAGCGCCTCTCGCCTGCGCGGCCAGTTCTCGACCCGTCCGCCCGGGATGTAGCGCGAACCGAGCACCAGATCGGCGTGATCCAGCGCGGCCAGCAGCCGGGTTAGCTCCTCGGGCTGGTGTGAACCGTCGGCGTCCATTTCCACGACGGTGCCGTACCCGCGCTCGAGCGCCCAGCGAAAACCTGCGACGTAGGCCGCCCCGAGGCCGCGCTTCGCCGTCCGGTGGAGCACGTGCACCTGATCGTCGACCGCGGCCGTCCGGTCGGCGATCTCGCCGGTCCCGTCCGGAGATCCGTCGTCTATCACAAGGACGTGAGCATCCGGGACGGCGGCGCGTACTCGGCCGATGATCTTGCTTATGGACTGGGCTTCGTTGTACGTAGGGATCGCGACCAGGACCGCGCCACCGGCCTCGCTCATCGAGCGTCCACCTCGACCCGGGACCGAACCGCGCCCTCGGGCGTGCGTTGCCGCGATGCGCCAGCCCGCGCCCGCGCCACCACAACGGCGAGTCCAGCGACTGCAAGCGCCGTCAGCAGCCATTCCGGCCACTCCCCGATCACCGTCGCGACCGTCCGAGCGTCCGAGAGTTCGACGTCGGCCATCATCACGTCCTGTTCGAACAATTCGATCCGCTGTGTGACATCACCGGACGGGTCTACGACGGCGCTGACGCCGGCCAGGGCTGCGACGAATGTCCAGCGGCCGTGCTCTACGGCGCGCAGCCGCGCCATCGCGAGTTGCTGCTCGGTCATCGGCGAGTAGCCGAACCCGGCGTTGTTCGTCTGCACTGCGAGCAGTTCGGCGCCGTCTCGGACCACGTCTCGGGCCAGGTTGTCGAATGCGACCTCGAAGCAGATGATGGCGCCCACCTGCACGCCGGCCATGTCCAGGACGCCGACCTGCTGACCGGCGACGAAGTCGCGCGGTTGCCGGTCAACGGCGTCTGCGGCGATCATCCGGGCGATGCCGCGCAGCGGTATGTACTCCCCGAACGGCATCGGGTGTCGCTTGACGTAGGTCTGGCCGGGGCCGGTGACCGGATCCCAGACGATGGAAGTGTTCTCGACGTTCTGCTCGTCAGGTGTGGGAACAACTGCTCCGATCAGGGTCGGGACGCCAATGGCCGTCACTGCCGACTGGATCGCCGCGTCCGCTTCGGCGTCGGCATACGGGTTGATGTCCGACGAGTTCTCCGGCCAGACGACGATGTCGGGCTGGGGCTGGGTTCCCGCTCGCACCTCGGCCGCCAGGCGGTGCGTGGTCTCGACGTGGTTCTCCAGGATGACTCGGCGCCGGGCATTGAAGTCCAGGCCCATCCCAGGGGTGTTGCCCTGCACGGTCGCGACGGTCAAGCGGTCGCCATTCGGCGCCGCGGCGGGAATGATCAATCCGACCAGCACGAGTGCGCCGGAACCGGCAACGGCGGCGGCCCGGCGGCACGCCGGGCGGGCGAGCTCGGCCCACGCCACGAGACCCCCGGCGTGGGCGACCGCG
>DATHUM010000265.1:0-7421 GCA_035462225.1 Jiangellaceae bacterium
CGTCCAGGCTCGGCGGGCCCGGAGAGCTCGGCGCACCCGGCAAGCTCGGCCAGAACCGGCGCCCACGGGCCTCCGGGTGGCTGGCACGACGCAATCTCGCCGAGCTCTGCGACCGGAACGGCAAGCTCCACGATCCCGCCGCGCCGACCGTCCCGCCGCACCCGCGCACCAGAGGCTGGACGTGCCTGGATGAGCCCACCGGAACTGGGCCTTCCGTGCTGGTCGCAGAAGACGAACCGCCACTCCGCCGATGCCATGCCCACGACCACCTCACGTGCCTGCGCCGCGGCAATGGGACCCCAGGGTGGAATCTCGCCTGGGTGCTCGTTGACTCCGAGCAGTGTGGCTAGCTCAACCCGTACCTCAGGCACCGCCCACGCACTCCAAGCGCGCGATGCCGAAGCGGGCTGCTTCCGCCCTGCCGCTCGCGCAGGCCCGGCTACCGGCGCAGGCCCGGCTACCGGCGCAAGCCCAGCTGCCTGGCCCGGCGCAGGCCCGGCTACCGGTATCCCAGGCGTGTCACGACTGGTCGCACGCTCCGCGGTACCTGTGCTCTGCCCGCCGAGCGTGGCACCACCGCCACCGCGAGGTCGACCTCCACCACTGCCGTGTCCACCACCGCCGTGTCCACCGTCGCCGTCACCGCCGCCGCTTCCGCCGTAGCCGTAGGGCTCGCCTCCGTGGTCGTCGTGACCGCGCTCATCGCCATTGCTCCTTCCGCGGTCACTGCCGGAGTCGGGCCCGTCGGTTGGTTCGGCGTAGGGGCGAGCGAGGACATGCTCAACGATCTCGGAGTCCGTCAGCGCCTCGTACGTGCCGTCGACCATGCCCAAGAACAGGTCGGAGCGGATGTGGTCGATCGCGCGCCGATCGCCGGCCCGCTTGCACGCGCGGGCCAGAGTGTCGATGTGGTCAGACGCGGCGGCGATTCGGTCGATCGGCTGCTGATAGCCGCCAAGGTTCGCGGTGCCGTCCGGGTTTCTTGATCCGGCCACGCGGCGAGTTCTCACCGCCTCGCGATACCTCTTTGCTGCCCATTCGGGGTCGATGGCGAGGCAGGCCCGCTTGATGCGGTCGATCAGCTCACCGACCATCAGCCCGGCTGCTTCGGGCAATAACTGCTCACACACCGCCTCGGCCTGTGCGTCGGTCAACCCATGAGTCCATTCGACGAACGCCCGGGCTCTTGGCTCGTCCAGTGTTCCGGCCAGCATCGCCTCACCGAGGATCGGCAGCCGGTCGAACACGTCGGTTGCGAAGCCATGAGTGCTCGCCGCCCGCGCTCGCGACCAGACCAGTGCGGCCCGCGCCTCTTCGCAGGCGAACTCGTTCGGCGCCTTCGTGCGCTCAACCGTGGCCACCGACCCTGGGCGCCGCAGCCCGGTCTCTCGCAAGATCGACAGGAAGACTGCCCGAACATGGGACAACTGCCGGTACGCGGCCTCCAGCAGCCGCACCGTGTCGAATCCCGACACCTTCTCGACAGCGAGCACCTCGAGGAGCTCAGCGAGGATCGATCCGGGCGGCACCGTCTCGAGTTCGTCCGGCACCGGCAGTGGAGTTGCGGCCGACATGGCGACTCTCCCTGAGAGCAATCGCAGCAACGATCAGGAATGGCCCGGGTCTGAACCGGGCCTCATCACATCGGCACTCGTCGCAAATCCAGCACTCTGGCAGCCATCGGGCTTCGCCTATTATTCATACTCTACATCGAAACGTATGTTCGCACAAGCCCCCCTGACAATCCGTCCATGCCAGGCGGCGATGCACTGCGACGCCAGGCCCCACTCTCGGCCGGGCGCAACACCGCAGCCTGGCCAGGTGGTGCCAGCACCCCGTCAAGCATTCCAGTCTGCGCCCTCGCGCACACCGGATCCGGATCCGTACCGTCCGACCTGTAATGGAAGGAGCACGCAATGCCAGCACACACCATCACGTCCACAGTGACGTCGTTGTCGTGGATACCGTCCGAGGCCATAACGGGTGCGACCAGAAAAGCATTCGAGTTCGTCGGTCACTACGACCCACCGCCACCAGATCTGCTAGACGATCTCACCGCATTGCGCGACGGCGATGCCTTCCGGTTCGCCAACCGGCTTTCCGGCTACGCCGCGGTGGAGGACGGCAAGATCGTGCACGCGGCCTACGGCGCCGACTCCGAGGTGATCATGGGATCCACGACGGTACGGGTGGGACCGCTCGGTGCGACGTTCACCGCCGTCGCACTCCCCGTCCTTCGCCAGGAGCCGGAGCATCTGGACGACGGAAGCGTGCGGCTCGTGCAAACCTGCGGCGGGCGCACCGGCGTCCCGATGCCTCGCCCGGTTCCTCATCCGCCGTTCGTCAAGCTGCAGGCACCGTGGGTGTGGACCACTCTCGCGCTCACCTTGCGTCCCGACGGCTCGTCCGCAGTCGAGCTGGTCGGTGCCAGCGCGTTCCCGCGGCACTGGGTGTACGACGCGCATGGCGCGCTTTCGCTGAAGTCCGGGCTCACCGACTACGAGGGCTGGATGGCCCACTCGTTCGGCGACCGGACCCCGTGGGGTGAGGAAGACTCCCCTGCCCTGGTGACCGCCGCCGAAAGCGCTACCGAGCGCGTCCTGTCGCGGATCCTCATGGGTGGTGCACAGCCGCCGCGCGTCATCACCCTGCGGCCCGGTCAGACCCTCACCCGGCAGGGTGAGCAGGGCACCGACCTGTACGTCCTGCTGGACGGGGTGCTGGCGGTGGAGGTCGACGGCAAGGCGCTGGCCGATCTGGGCCCGGGTGCCGTACTCGGCGAGCGCGCCGTGCTGGAGGGTGGGGTGAGGACGTCCACCCTTACCGCGGTGACCCCGGCCCGAATCGCGGTCGCACCGGGGCGAAGCATCGACCGTGACCGGCTGGCCGAGCTGGCGGGGTCTCACCGGCGCGAAGAGAGCGAGCCGGTGTGAGGGTGACCCTGCACGGGGTTCGAGGATCCACTCCGGCACCAGGTCCGGACTTCGTCCGGGTAGGCGGTCACACGTCCTGCGTCTCGGTGACGTTGCACGGCGCGCGGTCGCCGTCGCTCGTACTGGACGCCGGCACCGGCCTGACCAATCTGGCGCGCGCGCTGCGTGGCGACCCGTTTCGCGGCGCGATCGTGCTTAGTCATCTGCACTGGGACCACATCCAGGGGCTGCCCTTCTTCACCGCCGGCGACCGTGACGATGCCGACGTCGCGGTGTACCTGCCCGCGCAGGACGGAGCGGGGCCAGGGGTGAGCGGTTCAGCGGCTGCTCTGCTTCGCCGGGCCATGTCACCACCGCACTTTCCGATCGGGCCGGAAGGGCTGGCCGGCCGGTGGCGCTTCGAAGCGGCGAACGCAGGATGGTTGGAGATCGGCGGCGCCCGCGTCCTGCTCGCGGACATTCCGCACAAGGGCGGGCGGACGTTCGGGATCCGCGTGGAAGCCGATGGAGCCGCGATCGCGTACCTGCCCGACCACGATCCGGCTGCGGATTTCGAGCCGGGTGCGAAGCTGGCCCGCGGCGCCGATGTGCTTCTGCACGACGCACAGTTCGCCCGCTCGGAGCGCGCCATCGCAAACGCGTACGGTCATGCCACCGTCGACGATGCCGTCGAGTTGGCCGAGCGGGCCGGTGCGGCACGGCTGGTGTTGATCCACCACGCGCCGTCGCGGACCGATCAAGCCGCTGTGAGCCTCTCGTCCGCCGCTGCGGAGACCGCGTCCATGCCATTGACGCTCGGCCGCGAGGGCACCGAATTCGAGTGCTGAGGTCAGGACCCGAAAACAGGTCGCCAGCGATTTAAACACAACGCGGCAGCGGCGCCGGTTCTCCGGCCAGTAGACCCGGCAACCCAGACGACCGCCCGCGTCGTTGCCACGACCTGGGCGGACCCAGCAACCAGCCCATAAGGGGGACCATGAAACGCACCATCGTCGCCGGCGTCTGCGCGGCCGTGTTGAGCTTCGGCTCTGTCGCATCCGCATTCGCCGATCCAGCTCCGCCCACCAACGGCGGCAACGGCGCCGGCTCGTCCGGCCAATGCACCGGCCCGCAGGATGACCGGCCCGCGTCGTGCAAGTCCCAGGGTGGGCCTGGCAACTAGTTTCGTTTAGGCTGCGCCGACCCGCCTTCGCTGTGAAGGCGGGTCGGTTCAGTTTGGAACTGCCGATGCCATTGACCGGCCGATGAGCTGTCGCCGATCACCAACCGTAACCGGCGTTATACGTCACGTCGGCGAGGACAGCCTGGCCAGCCGTGTTCGGGTGGAAGTAGTCCCACTGGCTCACGTGGCTAAGGGTGAAGCGGTACGAGAAGACCGCGTTGTCGTCGAACCGGCACCGCCGGTACTCCGCGCAGACCTTGGCCAGCACGCTGTTGTAGTCGATCACTCGCTGCTGCACGCGGTTGCGGCGCTCGACGTCGGCGGTTGCGGTGGACTGGGGGTTTGCCAGCATGGACTGGCAGGTGCTTCCGAGACTCCACGCGGTACGGGCCGCGAACGAGTTCCTACCTATCTCCCAGAGCCGTTTGATGTCGGGAATGCTCGCGACGAAGACCGATGACTTCTTGAGCCCATCGTTCAACGTCGTCATGGCCGTGCGGAACCGGTCCTCGAAGGCGGCCACGCTGGTCATGCCGGATTCGGTGGACGTGCAGGCGTCGTTGGCGCCGATGAGTATCGTCACGTACTCGACCTGCTGCGACACGGCAAGCTGAGCCTGGCGGTTGAGGTCGGAGACCTTCGCCCCGTTGCTGGAATTGTTGAACTGGTGTCCCTGGATAGCCGGATTTACGGCCAGGAGGCGCCTGTAGTGGCTATTGACCGACTGGTAGGTCCCTGTCGACCATGATCGGCTGGGGCAGGACAGGTACCAGCCGCACGCGTTGAACCCGCGGGTTATCGAATCCCCGAGGGCGGCCATCGAGTTGGGAGCACGTTGGCCGGTCTCCGCGGAAGCGGGTGCCGTTGCGCCGACCACCCCCATGACCAGGAGCGTGACGACGAACACTACGAATGAGCGAAGAACACGTTTGGGCGCCACGGGTCTGCCTCTCTCTGGTGCGGGCAGCGGCCGACTACCCCACGGCGGCGTACAAAAACCCCGGGTCCTCGAAATCTTGGCTGGAGAGCACCTGACGTGTCGAAATGAAAAGTCTGGCCGGGCGAACGGCCGCCCGGCCAGGCCGGTGGGGCGATCAGCGGCTGAAGATGCGTGCCAACAAGCCCGTGCGCGGTTCGTCGGCGTGACCTGGGCAACGTTCGGACTTCGGCACGTTGCGCATTACCTGGTCAACGTGCTGGCCGCAGCCGGCCCACGTCGTCTTGCCGCACTTCCGGCAGGTTGTCGGACTGCACATACTTCCTCCGTGTCACGTCGCGCCATCGCCAGGTCCATGCTGCCGCGAACCATTGAACGAGCTGTCGGACGTCGACTATACCCCCCCTGGTATCCGTGATTACATCCGGCGGCGGCCGCAGACTCGGGTGGCGGCATTGTGCGGCGACCATCACACCGCTCACTGGAGGTCGACGCGGACCACGGCATTGCTGCCATCCCGGTAAGTCACTTCGACCTCGACGCCCTCGCGACTAGCGTCCGCGAGCTCGTCCCCGGGCAGCCAGAGCGCGAAACGTCCGGCTGAGACCGTGGCCACGACCTCTGGTACACCACGCCGGTCACATCCGAGCCGACGTAACCCGCTGCGACGGACGCTCGCCGGCTCTGGCGCTTCCGGTAGCCAGATCGGTGGCCACCACGTCGCGCGGATCGGGCGTGGCGTAGTCGTTCGGCTTGCCCACGGAGCCGATCCAGTCACGGAACATAGGAGTCGACTCGTCGGTGATACACAGGGCGGAAAAGCCGTCGCCGCCGCTCAGCACCACCAGCGTCCAGTCGCCCCGTCGTTCTGCGATGGCCACATCGGCGCGCCGGAGCTGATCGCGCTACTGGATGCCGTGGCGGCGGAGGATCTCCTCGATTTCGGCCATGTCGTCATCGACGGCCGGCTGCGCCTTCTTACCCTCGACGGCCTTGGCCTGCTTGCCCCTGACCGCCTTGGTCGCTGTGCCGTCCGGAGCGTCGGCTGCCTTGCGGCCGGCCGAGCGGCCCTCGAGCCGCTGGCCGGCAACGAAGAGCACACCCGCGATACCGAGTGCCACGATCCCGAGCCAAGCCAGCGGGTTCAGCACGAGTCCGGCCAAGAAGCCGATGATCCCGATCGCCGCCGCACCGATGAGCAGGAACCCGCCGGCGGCCATTTGCAGCGATCCGGCCCAGCCCTTCTGGCCGGCCTGCTTGACGGCAAGTGCAACCATGCCGCCACCACCGAGGGCAACTGCGAGCTCGATCAGGTTGGTCAGCATGTCTCCAGGCTACGTCAGCTCGCCGAGTCGAGCCTCAGGGATGACCCTGAGCTTGCTGCGCGAGCTTCAGTGCCGTGGCCCGGTCGAGCCGGCCATCGACGATTACGACGCTGTGGTGGCGCGACACGGGATGATTAGAAGAGAGCCGGCTCGTCGTCCGGATCGGGGGGCAGCGGTTCGATCAAGTGCGGCCCGTTGTTCCTGACGCTGTTGACGTCGGTGGACACGGGGTACGCCTCCAGCTGGCCTGGCGTGGCTGGAATCAACAGACCACGCAGCAGGTCCGCATCGTCGATCGTGGGATCGAGCCACTGCGCCCATCGGTCCCGCTCGAGCAGCAACGGTGTCCGGTCGTGGATCTGTCCGATGTCGTCCTCCGCCTCGGTGGTCAGTACGACCGATGTCCACAAGAACGCCGCCGGGTCGTCGTCGTCCGGTACGGCCGGGTCACGCCAGATCTCGTAAAGCCCTGCCATGGCCAGCATTCCGCCGTCCTTCGGCCGGATGAAGAACGGCTGCTTCTTGCCTTTCGTCTCGCCGTACCACTCGAAGTAGCCATCAGCCGGCAGCAGGCACCGCCGCACCGCAAAGGCGCGCTTGAACGCCGGCTTTTCGTGCACGGTCTCCAGCCTGGCGTTGATCAACCGGTTGCCGATCTTCTGGTCCTTCGCCCAGGAGGGGACGAGACCCCAGCGCAAGGTCCGCAACCGCCGCTCGACCACCTCTGGTTCGTCGCGCCGCTTGCGTGTGAGCACACCGAGAACCGGATCTGTGGGCGCGACGTTCCAGCTCGGCTCGACCCGTTCGGCAAGGTCGATCCGGTCGACCCCGAACTCCTCAGCAATGTCATCGGCGCTCTGGCTCAGCGCATACCGTCCGCACATCGCTCTCAGCTTGCCACGGCACTCCGACAGATCTTGCGACAATCCCCACCGTGCAACGCTGTGGATTGTCGCTAGAAGGGGCATGATCCGCGGTTGGCGTGGTAAGTAATTGCCATGGGTCTGATCCGCGCAGCCGCCCGCCCGATGTTGGCCTCGATCTTCGTGGTGCAGGGATTCAAT
>DATHUM010000266.1:0-6404 GCA_035462225.1 Jiangellaceae bacterium
CGGGCTCGGCGCGCTCGATTCTGGCTTCGCCGAGTTCGGCGAGGTCACCGACCGGCGCACTCGCGCTGAGTTGCTTGACGAAGGGCTTGCCATCCTCACCGGCCTATGGGCAGGCCAGCCCTTCTCGTTCGAAGGCAAGCACTACACCGTGCGGCCGACCGAGTTCATGCCACCGGATCCACCCGTCCAGCAGCCCAGGATCCCGATCTGGGTGGTCGGCGCATGGGGTCGCTCCAAGTCGATGGCCCGGGCGCTCCGATACGACGGCTTACTGCCCCACGTCGAGGCATTCACCCCGGAGCTCGTGGCCGAGATGCGGCGCTATGCCGATACAGAGCGCGGCCCGGGCGCCGGTCCCTACGACATCGTCGTCGAGGACGAGACACCGGCGGACCGATCCGCGGCGGCGGCCAAGGTCGCGCCCTACGCCGAAGCCGGGGCCACCTGGTGGCTCGACTCGTACTGGGAGCTGGGAGGCAACGAAGAGGTGCTGGCGCGGGTCAAGGCCGGACCGCCGCGCTTGGGATGACCGCTCGGTCGGGCAGCCTCTCGTACGCGCCGAGATCCTCGGTGCGGGGCACGACCGTTTCTGCGCCGCCAGTTCGCTCACACACATCGCGCGGCCGGTATCCGTCCAGGACGCGATCCCCGACGACGATGATCAGTTGCTGGTTCCGTCTTCAGCGTCGCGGTGAGCGCCACGCACCTGGTCGTTCCAAGAGTCCTCGGCGGCGGCCCGCTCGGCCATCCGCTGTTTGATCTTCTCTCGTCGCTGGACGTACGCGGTGGATAACTCGTCCCGGCTTCGGTTCAGGACGAACAAGCTGACGAACCCCGACAGGAGGATGGCGACCAGCAGGAGCCAAAAGCCGCGCAGCCCGAAGATCCACAGCAGCGCCGCCACGACCGCGAACACAAGGAACCGCAAAGCGGTGTACCGCACCAATGCCATAACCCTGCCAGGGTACGCGCCACGACTCGCGACCGACGCACTACAGTGGCCAACGGGCCGTGACTGGCGCGGAGAAGGTGGAATTACCACCGGGGAGCGGCCCCCAACGACACGCCGTGCGCCTGGGCATGCCGATTCAACCCGGAGATGACCAATGGCACCCAACGAGCTCAGCACTGAATCCGTGGCGTACCGAACGGCGCTCGAGGTCATCCGCGGTGTGGAACCGCGGATCGCCGAAGCCATCCGCTCAGAGCTTGCCGACCAACGCTCGTACCTCAAGCTGATCGCGAGCGAGAACTACGCCTCTCCGGCCACGCTGCTGGCGATGGGCAACTGGCTCAGCGACAAGTACGCCGAGGGCACCATCGGCCACCGCTTCTATGCCGGCTGCCAGAACGTCGACACGGTCGAGTCCGTGGCCGCCGAACTGGCCCGCGAACTGTTCGGCGCCGACCATGCATACGTCCAGCCACACTCCGGCATCGACGCCAACCTGGTGGCGTTCTGGTCGATCCTGGCGCAGCGGGTGGAGCAGCCTGCCCTTGCCGAGGCCGGCGTCCGGCACGTCAACAACCTCACCGAGGACGACTGGGCGACCCTGCGCCGCGCGCTCGGCGATCAGCGGATGATCGGCATGTCCCTCGATGCGGGCGGCCATCTCACCCACGGGTTCCGGCCGAACATCTCGGGCAAGCTGTTCAACCAGCGGGCATATGGCACCGACTCTGAAACCGGCCTGCTCGACTACGACGAGGTGCGGCGGCTTGCTCGCGAGTTCAGGCCGCTGGTCATCGTCGCCGGCTACTCCGCATACCCGCGGAAGATCGACTTCGCCAGGATGCGTGAGATCGCCGACGAGGTGGACGCGACCCTGATGGTCGACATGGCTCACTTCGCCGGGCTCGTGGCGGGCAAGGTCTTCACCGGTGACTACGACCCGATCCCGCACGCGCACATCACCACGACCACGACGCACAAGTCGCTGCGCGGCCCGCGCGGTGGGATGGTGCTGTGCCAGCAAGAGCTCGCCGAGTTCGTCGACAAGGGATGCCCGATGGTACTCGGGGGCCCGCTGCCCCACGTGATGGCCGCCAAGGCGGTGGCGCTGGCCGAAGCGCGTCAGCCGTCGTTCCGCGAATATGCACAGCAGATCGTCGACAACGCCGTGGCCCTGGCCGAGGGGCTGGCACGCCGGGGCGCGACTCTGGTGACCGGCGGAACCGAGAACCACCTGGTGTTGATCGATGTCACGAGCTTCGGAATCACCGGCCGCCATGCTGAGTCTGCTTTGCTCGACGCCGGCATCGTGACCAACCGCAACAGCGTCCCGCGCGACCCGAACGGCGCTTGGTACACCAGCGGCATCCGGATCGGAACTCCGGCGCTCACCACGCTGGGTATGGGCACTAACGAGATGGACGAGATCGCCGATCTGATGGTGACGGTGTTCGAGGCCACCCAGCCGGCCGCGGGCGCGGACGGATCGGCGTCCAAGGCCAAGTACTCGCTGCCCGAGGGGTTGGCGGAGAAGATCAGGGCGCGGGCTGCGGAGTTGCTAGCCGGTTTCCCGCTCTACCCGAGCATCGATCTCGGCTGACAGACCGTGACCGTTCGCGAACCTTTGCCTAGTGAAGCTCTAAGCAAAGGTTGTTGTACAGGCATTGCTAAGAGAGCCTAGATCAAGACTGGCCGAATACATCCGGCCCGCGGTGACAGCCTCGGTTCCACGGACTTTTGCGGGTCCCGTCACGATTAGCGAGTGCCCAGCTGGCATTACTGGCCGCCCTCCCCGACCAGGTAGGGCGGCTGTCCGCGTTCCTAGAGATCAGAACTTCCACGAAGCGATCGCAGGTCCAGGCCACCTACAGTGGAGCGCATGACTGATCGCATGCGCTTCGGAATGTTCGTACCCCAAGGCTGGCGGCTTGACCTCATCGACATCGACCCTGCCAAGCACTGGGAGACCATGCTCGGTGTGGCGCGCCGCGCGGAGGCAGGCCCGTGGGAATCGATCTGGGTCTACGACCACTTCCACACCACGCCGGTACCTACCGATGAGGCCACCTACGAGGCCTGGACGCTGATGGCGGCCTTCGCGGCGAGCACCGAGCGCATCCGGCTTGGCCAGATGTGCACCTGCATGGGCTATCGCAACCCGGCGTACCTCGCCAAGATCGCGGCCACCACCGACGTCGTTTCGGGTGGACGAGTCGAGATGGGCATCGGCGCGGGCTGGTACGAGCACGAGTGGCGGGCCTTCGGCTACGGCTTCCCCCGGGCGGGCGAGCGGCTGGCGATGCTCGACGAGGGTGTGCAGATCATGCGACAGCTCTGGTCGACAGGCAAGGCCTCGTTCGATGGCGAGCACTACCAAATGGACGGCGCGATCTGCCGGCCCCTGCCGCTGCAGGACGGCGGCATCCCGCTATGGATCGCCGGTGGAGGTGAGAAGAAGACCTTGCGGATCGCCGCGCAGTACGCCCAGTACACCAACTTCGCCGGCGGCAATCTCGAGCAGTTCCGGCGCAAGTCCGAGATTCTCGCCCAGCACTGTAAAGACATAGGCACCGATTTCGATGCGATCACCCGCACGTCGAATAACAACGTTCTCATCGGGGACACCGAAGCCGATGTCCGCGACCAGCTGGCATGGGTGGCCGACCGGTACCGCCGGTTCATGCCGGAAGAGCAAGTCCAGCGCAACCTCGAGCCCTACCACGAGAGCGCAGCGGTGGGTACGCCCGAGCAGATCGCAGAAGCCTTCACCGGACTTCGCAAGGCCGGCATGGCATACGCGATCTGCTACTTCCCTCATGCGGCGTACGACCGGAGCAGCATCGAGCTGTTCGAGAAGCGGGTCGTCGCGGCACTGATCTGACGCCCTTTTCCTGCGTTGATCATGGGCGGACAGCGCTCGCCGGGGGTCTGCGAAGCGGCATCCGCCCATAATCAACGCACCTGTCCTGGGTATCGTGGCCGGGCGTCCGCGCAGCGGGCTTACCGGGCTGGGGCCGGCTCGGCCGCCAGAAGATCGCGCAGCGTCTCCTCCAGACCGGTCCGGCCGCGGACCAGGCGATCTCCCCTCGGCTGGAGTAAGCCGCGCTGGTCCGCGTCGTACAGCTCGGCGACCAGCTCCGCGCCTTCTGTTGACAGTCCGCCCTCGGCAAGCGCCCCAACCCAGCCTGGCCGCGGGATCGTCACCACCTCGACCGGGTGCCCGACGAGCCCCGCGATCGCCTCCGCGACCTGCCGCTCGGTGTACTCAGGTCCCTCGACGTCGATGACGTGATGCGCTGGCACAGGCTCGCGAAGCGCGGACGCGATGACGGCTCCGACGTCACGCACGGCGACCATCGGAATGGGGACGTCCGCGGTATCGCGGAACACCGGATAGATCCCGGCCGCATGCACGGCGCCGAGCAGTTCGCGCGCCTTCTGCTGAAAGTGGCCCGACCGCACCGCGGTTACCACCGCCCCGGTAGCGCGCAGCCGATCCTCGAACCGGTGCAACCACGCGATGGCACCCGTGCCGCTGGGCAACTCGGCGCCGACGGCCGACAGCGCAACGACGTGCGGCACACCCGCCGCCTCGACGGCTTCGCCGATCGCGTCGATCATCTGCGCTGCATCCGCTCCAACGGACGGCGACGTCAGGTTCAGTGGCAGCAGGACGAACGCCGCTCGGCTTCCCCGCAGCGCGGCCGAAAGGCCGCCCGCGTCACCAAGGTCGGCGACGGCTACCTCCGCGCGCCGTCGCGACCACGGCGTCAGCTTGGACTCGTCCCTTGCCAGGACCCTGACGTCCGCACCCGCCGCTAGTAGTTCGTGCGCCACCGCGGATCCAACTTGCCCGGTGACTCCGGTGATCGTGTACATGGTCTGCTCCTTTCGACACCGTCCATTCGACCAAGTCCGGGCAAGACGATCCATAGCTGATTCGCTCGATTCCATGTTTGAACGTCTCGCACTTTGCCGAACAGAACGCCGGATTCGACCGGACCGCCAAGTCCAGCCGCCGGAAAACCAGCCGGTCCAGCGTCTCGCTGCCGATTGTCTGGCTGTAGGTCACATCGCGTACTCCGAGAGGACACGCACCAGCAGAGACGGTTCGACGTTACCTCCGGACACGACGGCGACGGTACGACCAGAAGCGACCTCCGGGCGGGTGAGCGCGAGAGCCGGCGCCACGGCGCCGCTCGGTTCGGCGACTATGCGCGCGCTGGTCGCCAGGCGCGCAGTCGCCTCGAGGATCGCATCTTCGGAAACAGTGACGACCTCGTCGACGAGCCGCTCGATGTGCGCCCAGGTCAGCTCACCCACGATCGGCGTCCGCAATCCGTCCGCGACGGTACGAAGGGTCTTCTCATGTGGCCAACCGACCCGACGGCCGGCGGCGAAACCCTCGGCGAGGTCGCTTGCCAGTTCCGGCTCGACGGCGATGACCCGCGCCTGCGGGCACAGCGACTTGACCGCCACGGCGATGCCCGAGATGAGCCCACCACCGCTGACCGGCACGAGAACCGTGCGGACGTCCGGCAGATCTTCGGCGATCTCCAGGCCGATCGTCCCCTGCCCGGCGATGACGTCCGGGTGGTCGAACGGCGGGATGAGTGCACCGCCGCGCTCGGCCAGAACCTCCTCCGCCCGGCTCTCGCGCTCAGCCGCCGGCACCAAGATCACCTCGGCCCCAATGGCCCGGACCCCCTCGACCTTGACCGCAGGCGTGGAGTCCGGCATGACGACAACCGCCGGGACGCCGTACCTGCGGGCCGCCCATGCCACCGCACGCCCGTGGTTTCCGCTGGAGTAGGTGACGACACCAGCCGACCGCTCCGCATCGGTGAGCCTGCCGATCGCATTGGAGGCTCCACGCAGTTTGAACGCGCCCGTGGGCTGCAGGTTCTCGGGTTTGAGCCACACCTCGGAGCCCGCCAGCGGCCAGGGCAGCAGCGGGGTACGGACATGCTGCCCGCTGATCCGCTTGGCGGCGGCACGTACGTCGTCGATATCGACCATCACCATGCCGACCATCGTCCCAAACGCAACAAGGCCCACGACGAGCGTCGGCATTTCAGTTGCCGATGACTGATGCGCGGTCCACCTGTGGTTCTCGGTGAACCAGCCCTACGTGTGTACGCGGACGTCTCGAATGTGAACAACGTCGCGTGTATCTTCGTTGCAGCTCGAGACATGCGGTCTGGTGGCGGGTACGGAAGCCCGCCGATGCTCGCCTACCGCGAGGTGCGAACATTCACGCCTGCTGCGACGTTGATATGTCAGAAGGCTTGTAGCAGTACGCTCGCCGCGTTGCGCTCGCCTATCCTGAAGGTTCAGCCACGAGTGCTAGGAGGGGTTGCGCGGTGAGGTTTGCCCTGCCGATCATCGTCGCGATCGGGTTGGCCGTGTACGCGGTCATCGACTGCCTGCAGACCGAGCCTGCGGAGGCTCG
>DATHUM010000267.1:0-10520 GCA_035462225.1 Jiangellaceae bacterium
CGTCCGGTAGTTCGACAAGGTGCAGCCCGCGCACGGCACGCAGCAGCCGCAGCGGCTTGTCGTCGACGCGGAGCAGCCGCGACGAGTGGCAGGTCGGGTGGTAGGTGACGCGGTGCGGGTACCGGGCTCCGACGTCCTCGACGCCGAGCACGTCGATCAGAAACTCAGAAAGCTCGTAGACCCGCCCGGATACCGCGTCGACCTGGCGGGCGAGGGCACTGTCTCGCATCCGGCGGGCGACAGCGGAGTGCTGGTGCCGGACCGAGCCGACGCATGAGCCGGACGGCGCCACGATCGCGTCGTAGCCGGCGAACGCTTCGGCGAAGCCGCGAACCATCGGCCTGGCCTCGCGGGTGTAGCCGGTGTTGAGGTGCATCTGGCCGCAACACGTCTGGTCGAGCGGCACCTCGACCTGGTGGCCGAGCCGCGCGAGGAGCGTCACGGTCGCCTTGCCGACGTCCGGGAACAACCCGTCGACCAGGCAGGTGATGAACAGCGCGATCTTCATTCCAATGCCGGCTGCAAGCTGATCGCCTCCCGGGTCGAGTTACACGCTAGCGGTCCCGAGCGGGCTCACTCGACTCTCGAACGATCAGCTCAGGTTGGAAGACGACTTGGCGATGGGTGTCGCATCAGCCGGTACGAGCCTCGTGGCGACGACGGCGCCTGGGCCGCCGCCGGAAACCGGGTCTACGGTGGATCTTCCTGATCCAACCGCTGCGCTCGCTCGGCGTCGACGGCCGCCAGGCGATTCCGAAGGTAGGCCCGCTCGACGTCGTTGCCGACGAGGTCGAGTGCCGATCGGTACGCCTCGGCCGCCTCGTCGAAGCGTTCCAAGTCTTCGAGAAAGCGTGCCCGGGCCGCGGGCAACAGGTGGTAGCCGTGGAGCTCCGGGACTTCGGCGAGCTCGTCCAGAAACTCGAGCCCAGCCGCCGGCCCGTGCGCCATGCCCGCTGCGACAGCCCGGTTCAGGTCCACCACGGGGGATGGCGCCACAGCTTGTAAGACGTCGTACAGGGTGACGATCTGCCGCCAGTCGGTCGACTCGTAGGACGGCGCTTGGTCGTGCACCGCGGCAATGGCCGCCTGCAGCGCATACGGCCCTAGCGGGCCACCACGCAGAGCCCATTTGAGTTGGTCTTGGCCCTCCTCGATCTTGGTGCGGTCCCAGCGGGTGCGATCCTGGTCAGCGAGCAGCACCAGCGCTCCGGCATCGTCAGTGCGGGCATCCCGGCGCGCGTCCACCAGGAGCAGTAGTGCGAGAAGACTTGCGACCTCGCGTTCGGCCGGTAGCAGATCGCGCAGGATCCGGGCAAGCCGGATCGCCTCGTCGGCAAGTTCCGGTCGTACCAGGGCGGGACCCTGGCTCGCAGCGTACGCCTCGGTGAACACGACATAGATCACGCTGAGCACGCCAGGCAGTCGATCCGGTAGCTCGTCGGCTCGCGGCACTCGGTAAGGGATTCCAGCGTCCTGGATCTTCCGCTTCGCACGGGTCAACCGTTGGGCCATCGTCTTTTCGGGCACCAGGAATGCGCGCGCCACCTCGGTCGTCGACAGCCCGGCCAGGTAACGCAACGTCAGAGCCACGCGTCCGTCGGCCGGCAGCGCAGGGTGGCAGCAGGTAAAGAACAGCCGAAGCCGATCGTCCTCGATCTTCGCACTATCCAGGGGCCGGGTAGCGTGTTGCTCAGCCGCCGTCCGCTCGGCTTCGACCTTGAGTATGGCGAGCTTGGCGGCATAGGTCTGCCGACGGCGGAGCAGGTCGACGGCGCGTCGCCGGGCTGTCGTCAGGAGCCAGGCCGCCGGCCGGTCCGGCACCCCATCGACCGGCCATCGCTCGACGGCGACGGCGATGGCGTCCGCGGCAACCTCCTCAGCGAGATCGAGGTCGCCGAGCCATCGGACGAGCGTCGCGAGCAGTCGGCCCCACTCTTCGCGGAACACCGCCTCGGCGGCGCCGGCTGCCCGCTCGCTCACCCTCGTGGCCTCACTGCTCGGGTGTGTCGAACTCCATGACCGGTCGGACCTCCATCGACCCGTACTTCGCGCCGGGGCACTTGGCCGCCCATTCCAGTGCGGTGTCGAGGTCTGGCACGTCGATCACGTAGTAACCACCGAGAACTTCCCGTGTCTCGGCGAACGGACCGTCCGTCACGACACGCTCCTCGCCCTTGAGCCGCACCGTGGTTGCGGTCTGTGATGCCTGGAGCGCGGCCCCATCGAGATGGATGCCGGCCTCTTTGATCGCGGTGTCGTAGGCCCACCATTCGGCCATCACGGCATCGATCTCCTCCTGAGACGGCGGTGCGGTCGGCTCCTCGCTGTAGATCAATAATGCGTATCGCATCTGGTCCTCCTCTGGGTCGCGGGCGGCGCGGTACCTCCCTCATCATGACGACGAACGGGCGGCCGCGCCGTCGACAACTGCACGAAAGTTCCCAGAATTCGTTGGCGTACCCGACGCGCCGGCCTTCCACATGCCGCACGCAATGTCAACGCTTGCATTCTGGCCTGCCGGCGGACGTACCTGCTGTGCAGGTACCGCGGACGAATGCCCTCAGCCGCTTTGCAATGCACCCCTATGGGAAGCACGTGATCAATCCGGTGCACAAATTTCGTCCGAGTGCGGGGATCAGCCGGCGCTTGCTCACGCCCGGCGTCCTATCGGCGGGTGCTTCCTATGCGTGTGCATTGCAAAGGCCCCTGTGAAGCAACACCGGTGCGCTCTGCCGGTCCAAGGAGCGGTTGCCAATTGACCGGAGTCCCGCGCTAACTTTGGCCGCGTGAGCAAGTCAGCGAAGGAGAAGCAGGCCGAGCGCGCAGCGCAGCGAAAGGCCGAGCGGGCCCGTAGGCAGCGGCGCCAGCGGTTGCGGCGGATCGGCGTGATCGTACTGATCGTGGTGCTACTCGGCGGTGCCCTGACGGCGGCGATCATCGCGGACCGCGCCAACGACCAGAGCCTCGGCGTCAGTACCCAGCAGATGACCGGCTAAGGCTGCTCGGTCAGCTCGCGGACGACCGCCAGTGCGCCTTCGACGTGACCACCGATGTTGGTCATGGACGAGAACATGTGCCGGACGACGCCGTCGCGATCGATCACGTACGTGATCCGGCCGGGCAAGCCGAAGGTCGACTTGGCGCCGTAGTTCTTGCGCACCCGGCCGCCGTCGTCGCTGAGGAGAGCGAAGGGCACCCGGTGCGCACCGGCGAACCGCTCATGCGAAGCCACCGAGTCCGCACTGATTCCGATCACCTCGGCACCGGCATCGCTGAACACCTCGTAGCTGTCGCGGAAGGCACAGGCCTCCGCAGTACAACCCGGTGTCTCGTCCTTCGGGTAGAAATACACGACGACGACTCGCTTGCCGCGGTAGTCGCTGAGGCGGACGGTCTCACCGGTCTGAGTGGGTAGTTCGAAGTCGGGTGCGATGTCACCAACGCTCACACTGGCAGCCATACCTCGGAACATACAAGCCAATGCGCCGGGTCGTAGACTCCACACAGGCGGCACGGGGCCGTCAAGGGGGGACGGCATGACCTCTGCACGTTCTGGCCGTCCGGTGCTCTTCGTCGTGGACGACGACGCGGCTTCGAACGAGCGCATCGGCAGTCAGCTCAGGCGTCGATACGGCAACGACTACGACGTCGTAACCGAGCAATCGACTTCGACTGGGCTGGAGACGCTGGCGCGGCTCAGGGCCGACGGCGCGGCGGTCGCGTTGGTCATGTGCAACCGAGCCGGCACCACAGACAGCGACGACGATTTCTTCCGGCGAGTCCGGATGCTCCATCCCGAGGCCAAGCGGGTGCTGCTGGTGGAGTGGGGCGCCTGGGCAGACCGAGCGACGGCCGACACCATCCATCGGCTGATGGCTCTCGGCCAGATCGACTACTACGGGATCAAGCCTTGGCGCTTGCCGGACGAGTACTTCCACCGCACCGTCACGGAGTTCCTGCTCGAGTGGGAGCGGGCGGTGTCGACCGTACGCCGAGAGGTGACGATCGTCGGCGCGCAGTGGTCGTCGCGATCTCACGAGCTGCGCAGCCTGCTCGTCCGCAACGGAGTTCCACACGTCTTCCACGACAGTGCCGGCCCGGAGGGCAGGGCTTTGCTGCAGGAGGCGGGCCAGCCGGGCGGTGACCGTCCGGTCGTCCTGCTTCACGACGGCAGGGTGCTCGTCGACCCGTCCAACACCGAACTCGTCGCCGCTTATGGTGTCAGTACGGAGCTGGCCGCCGGCGCAACGGCGGAGTTCGACTTGATCATCGTCGGCGCTGGTCCGGCCGGGCTCGCGGCGGCGGTCTACGCCTCTTCGGAAGGTCTGCGGACCCTCGTCATCGAGCAGGAGTCGATCGGCGGCCAGGCCGGCTCGAGCTCGTTGATCCGCAACTACCTGGGTTTCCCCCGTGGCGTCACCGGCGCAGAACTGGCGCAGCGCGCGTACCAGCAGGCGTGGGTGTTCGGCACGAGCTTCCTGCTGACCCGGGAGGCCACCGAACTCCGCACTCAGAACGGCTGGCACATCCTACGGACGCGGGACGGTACGGAGATGAGGTCGCGTGCCGTGGTGCTCGCCACCGGCGTCAGCTACCGGCGCATCGCGATACCCGAACTCGAAGGCTTCGAGGGCGCGGGGGTCTACTACGGAGCGTCGGTGTCCGAAGCGCGGGCGCTCGCCGGTGCGGATGTGTTCGTGGTCGGAGGCGGCAACTCGGCCGGTCAAGCGGCGCTCCACCTCGCCCGGTACGCCCGGGCCGTCACCGTGCTCGTCCGCGGTTCGACGCTGGCCGACAGCATGTCGCAGTACCTGATCGATCAGATCGGCGCTGCCGGGATCGACGTGCGGTTCAACACTGAGGTGGTGGGCGGCGGCGGGGACACCCGGCTGGAGTGGTTGACCCTGCGCGACCGGCGCACGAACGACACCCGGCGCGAGCCCGCGGCCGCCCTGTTCATCCTTATCGGCGCGTCGCCGCTCACGGGCTGGCTGCCGGAGCAGATCGAGCGGGACAAGTGGGGATACATCCTGACCGGTCCGGACGTGGTGAGCAGCCATGAAGCGAGCCGATGGCCGCTGGAGAGGCCACCGCTGATGCTGGAGACGTGTGTCCCCGGCATTTTCGCGGTGGGTGATGTCAGGCGGCGATCGGTCAAGCGCGTCGCCTCGGCGGTCGGCGAGGGGTCGGTCGTGATCCAGCAGGTCCACGAGTTCCTCGCCTCGTTGCAGGTCGGCGCGGAGGGCCGATGAAGCAGCGGACGGTCGCACTCGCCATCGTGCTGGCCCTGCCGATCGTCGGGCTGGTGCTGCTCATTGCCCAGCCTCGACTCGATGTCCGGTGGGAGCACCACCCGGCCCACTTCTGGCTGGTGCTCATCGCAGCCGCCTTGAGCGTGGCCCTCGCGTACGCGACGGGAAGCGCCGCCCGTCGGCGCAACGACGCCAGGGTCTTCCTGGTCTCACTCTCGTTTCTGGCCGCGGCCGGTTTCCTGGGACTCCACGCGCTGGCCACTCCGGGTGTGCTGCTGGAGGGGCAGAATGCCGGCTTCACGCTGGCCACGCCGATCGGCCTGCTCGTGTCGAGCGTGTTCGCCGCCGCTTCGAGTGCCGAACTCGAGGCGGAACGTGCTGTGGCGGTGATGCGCCGAGCCGGGCAACTCAGGGGTGCCGTGCTGGCGGTGATGGCCGGATGGGCGGTCGTGTCGCTGTTGAGTCTGCCTCCGCTGAGCGGCATCGCGCCGCCCGAGCGGGCGTCCGGACCACTTCTTGTGCTCTCGGTCGTGGGATTCGCGCTGTACGCCGTCGCGGTCGTTCGGTACCTCCGCTTGCCGCGCCATCCCGCGTCCGCGGCGCTGGTAATCGCGATGGCATCAGCGTTCGTGCTGCTCGCCGAAGCAGAGGTGGCGGTCGCGATAGGCCGGAACTGGCACGCGACGTGGTGGGAGTGGCACCTTCTGATGCTCGTGGCGTTCATCGTCGTCGCGGTCACGGCACAGCGGCAGTGGCACGAAGAACGATTTGCCGGGCTCTACCTCCAGGAAACCGCCAAGGGCACCCGCGATATCAGCGTCCTGTTCGCCGACCTGCAGGGGTTCACGACGTTCTCCGAACATCACGAGCCGCAGGAGGTGAGCACCATGCTCAACGAGTACTTCGGTGTGGCAATCCCGCCCGTCGTCGAGCAGTACGGCGGCCAGGTGGATCGACTCGTCGGCGATGCGCTGATGGTGACGTTCAACACTCGAGGCGACCAGCCCGACCACCCCGAGCGAGCCGCCCGAGCCGCGTTGGCCATCCAGCAGGTCACCGGTGAGGTCGCTGCCGAGCATCCGGGATGGCCGCGCTTCCGGGTCGGAGTCAACACCGGCGAGGCAGCCGTCGGGCTGCTCGGCACGGCTGGAGGCCGGACGTTCACGGTGATCGGCGACGCGGTGAACCTCGCCGCCCGCCTGGAGGGGGCGGCATCCGTTGGGGAGGTCCTGATCGGAGCCGAGACCGCCCGGCGGCTTCCCACCGCTCGCACCGAGGCCCTGGGGCCGGTTCAGGTGAAGGGCAAGGCCGAGTCGGTCGAGGTGTACCGCCTCGTCGATCTCTGAGTTGCCCGGAGGACCAGCTCGGCGCAGGCCGCGCGCTGAGGTGCCGGCCGGCAAGGATAGAACTGAAGGCATGCGACACATCGACGTCGTCATCGTGGGTGGCGGCGCCATAGGATCGGCGGCCGCGTGGCAACTCTCCCGCCAAGGCGCCGACGTGCTCTTGCTCGAGCAGCACGAACCCGGTCACGATCGTGGTGGCTCGCATGGCAGCGCCCGCATCGTCCGGCTGGGGTACGGCGAACAGTTCTACGTCGAGCTTGCCGCGACGGCGATGGCCCGCTGGGCAGAACTCGAGGATGAGGCCGGAGAGCGGCTGGTGGTCGAAACCGGCGTGATCGACCACGGCGACCGGCTGACCGTTCAGGCTCTGGCCGCAGCGATGGAGGCAGCGGGCTACCGTGCCGAGTGGCTGAGTCCTCGGGAGGCGGCCCGGCGCTGGCCCGGACTAGCCTTCGACGGCGACGTGCTGTACCAGCCCCGCGGCGGCCGCGCGCACGCCGACCGCACAGTGGCGGCCCTGCAGCGGCTGGCCGCCGGACACGGCGCTGAGATCCGGCACGGTCTCCGAGTCAAGTCGATCAGCCCACTGCCGTCCGGTGCCGAAGTGCACACAGCGGCCGGCACTGTGCGCGCTGAGCAGGTCGTCGTGGCGGCCGGGTCGTGGGCGCCGAAGGTCCTCACCGGCGTGATCGCTCTGCCCGACATTGTGGTGTCGCTAGAGCAACCTGTGCACTTCCGGCCGCTCGACTGGTCGACGCCGTGGCCGAGTTTCATTCACCACCAGACCGATGCCACGACGAGAACCGGCCTCAGTCCTCGCGGGACATACGGCATGGCCAGTCCCGACGGCGTCAAGGTCGGCTTTCACGGCGTGGGGCCAGAGATCGATCCCGACGCCGGCCGGGAACCCGATCCGGCTGCGCTGGGCGCGCTTCAGGACTACGTGCGGCGATGGATTCCGGGCGTGGACGCCGACACTGCCGAGCCCGCGCCGTGCCCCTACGACAGCACTGAGACCAGCGACTTCGTGATCGACCGGGTGGGTGACATCACAGTGGCCACCGGCTTTTCCGGCCACGGGTTCAAGTTCACCCCCGAAATCGGCCGCATAGTGGCGGATCTGGTGCTCACCGGGGCGCAGCCGCCGGAACGGTTCCGCCTCTGGTCCAGGTGACATTCCGAACGGCCGGAGCGGCCGATCAATACGCCGGCCGTGAAGAAGTGCCGGACCGATCTTGACCGCCAGCGAATTTAACCGACATGTCATGATTCCAAACGATCGGTCCGGCAGTCCTTCACGTTGCGCAGCAGACAAGGGGGCGTTTTACCTCGGAGGTAATCGACAGCATGACCTCGGCTCCGTCATCGTCAGGGGCAAGCAACCTAAGGAGCCGATCTCATGAGCACACCCGCCATCAGAGTCTCGTCCAGCTCGACCTTCCTGCGCCGGGTGCTGGCCCTCGATGCCGCCGTCACCGGAGGGAACGGGCTGATCTATCTGGTCGCCGCCGGGCCGGTCGGCCGGCTCCTGGACGTTCGGTCGGACCTGCTCACCGGCCTCGGGATCTTCCTGCTCGCGTACGGCGTCGCGGTCGGGTTCCTCGCCGCCCGGCCGGCACCACCGAGCGGGTGGGTCAGGGTGGTCATCGTGGCCAACGTCGCGTGGGTGGCCGCGAGCCTGTGCGCCGTGCTGTTCGGCTGGCTCGACCCGAGCACGGCCGGCCTGGTGTGGATTCCGCTGCAGGCCGCGGTCGTGGCTGGGTTTGCCGCGTTGCAGGCCGTGGGACTCAACCGCCGCGCGCGCGCCTAGTCACCCTTCCCGAAGAGCCTTTGCGGTCTGCGGGTCGGCGGGCAGGAAGGTCTCGATCGCCAGCTCGGACACAGTGACGTCCAACGGTGTGTTGAACGTTGCGACGGCGCTGATGAGCGACAGTTCGCCGGCACCGTGCCGGATCCGCAGCGGCAGCGCGAACGCCGAATCGGGCCCGGCGGGCTCGGCTGCGCCGGGTTCGGCCGCGCTCGCCGGCAGGGGGTATCGCCGCACCTCGTCGTACAGCGCGCGGAGGTGATCCCACTGCCAGGTGTCGAGGTGCCGGGCGAATCGGTCGAGCAGATGCCGGCGTACCTGCTCGAAGTTGATGATCCGCCCCGCCAGCCCCTCCGGATGCAGGGCGAGCCGCATCGTATTGATCGGCGGCTGGAGCAGGTGCTCTGCGACGCCGTCCAGCAACGAGGAGATGCCGTTGTTGGCGGCCACGATGTCGTAGCCGGCGTCGAACACCAGCGCCGGGTACGGCTCGTAGCCGAACAGCAGCTGGTCGAGAATCTCCCGCAGCGGCGCCATCGCCGGTGCGTCGAGGCTGGTCTCGGGGTAGGCGGGCGCGTAACCGGCCGCCAGCAGGAGGGCGTTTCGGTCGCGCATCGGGACGTCGAGCTGCTCGGCGAGTCGCAGGATCATCTCCTCGCTCGGCCGCGAGCGCCCGGTCTCGACGAAGCTTATGTGGCGCGCCGACACGTCCGCCGAGATGGCCAGGTCCAGCTGGCTCACCCGGCGCCGTTCCCGCCACCGGCGGAGCATCGGTCCGACACCTGTCGCGTTGAGGGTGCTTGTCGCTGCAGTCATCGCCGCCTCCTTGCCGTCGTTCGACCGTACTGCCGGACGGCTCTTCCCCGCCAGGACCGAGCGTGGCAGGCTTTGCTATACATCCTGTTGTCATTACAAATCCGGAGGACCCATGATGGGCGTGGCCGCTGCGCCGGTCAGCTTCGGCGTGTTCGAGATGACGGCGGACGGCCCGCTGCCAGACCCGGACGTGGTCCTCTCGGCGATCCGGCGGGCCGGCTACGACGGGGTCGATTTGGGGCCGGTGGGCTGGCTGGGCACCGGCGACGCGCTGGCCGAGAGGCTGCGGCAGCACTCGCTGACCCTGTGCGGCGGCTGGGTCGATCTGCCCTTCAGCGACGACGAGGCGTTCGCCGCGGCGCTGCCGTCGCTGGACGCCGCTCTCGAGGTCTTCACCGCCGGGGCCACGGCGGACCCGGCCCGCCGGCCGCTGCCGACACTGGCGGACTCGGGCTCGGACGTGCGCCGTGCGCATCCCGGGGGTGCGGCCGGCATCGGGCTCGACGAGGCCGGCTGGACGAGGTTCGCCCGGAACCTGGCCGTCGCGGCCGAACGGGTACGGGCCGCCGGCTTCGAACCGACGTTCCACCACCACGTCGGCACCTATGTCGAGACACCGGACGAGATCGAGGAGTTCGTGGCGCGAGGCGACGTCGACCTGACGCTCGACACCGGTCACCTCTTGCTCGGTGGCGGTGATCCCGTCCAAGCCCTCCGGCAGTGGGCCGGCCGGATCAACCACGTCCACGTCAAGGACGTCCGGCTCTCGGTGCTCGAGGACGTTGTCGGCACTGGTGCGGGCATGCGGGCTGCCTGGGAGCGTGGTGTCTTCGTCCCGCTCGGACGCGGTGATTTCGAGCTCAGCACGTTCATGGAAGCCCTGTTGGCGACGGGATTCGGCGGCTGGGTCGTCGTGGAGCAGGACGTCATTCTCGGCCCGGCCGACTCGCTCGACACTCCAGCGGCGGATCAGCTGTTCAATCGGCAACAACTACGGCCGTGGCTGCCATGACCGACCGGATCCGCGTTGCGGTAGCCGGGCTGGGAGCGGTGGCTCAGGCGGTGCACCTGCCACTGCTCACTCGCCGCTGGGATCTGTTCGAGGTGGCGGCAGTGAGCGACCTCTCGGCCGGCCTGCGCGACGCCGTCGGAGAACAGTACGGCGTGCCGCCGCAGGCCCGGTACGCCGACGTCGAGCGGATGCTCGCGGACGCCGACGCCGATGCCACGTTGCTGCTCACATCCGGCTCGCACGGTGCTGCGGCGCTCATGTCGCTCCGCGCCGGGATGCCCGTGTTC
>DATHUM010000268.1:0-3664 GCA_035462225.1 Jiangellaceae bacterium
AGCGGAAGAAGTCAGAAAACGCAACCTGTCGGCTGTGCTGAGCAGCCTGCATACGCAGGGCCGACTGTCGCGAGCGGAGCTCACCGCGCAGCTGGAGTTGAACCGCAGCACGATCGCGGCCCTGGTCGGTGACCTGGTCGCGCACGGCCTGGCCCGCGAAGTGGGTGCGCGGGCGGCCCGCGGCGGTGCGGGCCGCCCGTCCCATGTCGTTGAACCGGCTGCGGAGCGGGTGTGCGTGCTCGCGGCCGATCTCGGCGCGGGGCACTTGACCGTGGCCCGGGTGGGCCTCGGCGGTCGAGTGCTGGATCGCCGGTCCGGGCGGCGGAGCCTGGGCGGCGGTGTCGAGGACGTGACCGAGGAGGTCGCGGAACTGTGCGCCGGCATGCACCGCGCCGCCGGGCCGGACGTGCGGATCCTGGGCATCGGAGCGGCGGTTCCTGGTGTGGTCCGCCAGTCCGACGGGCTGATCCGCTCGGCGCCGAACCTCGGCTGGATCGAGGTGCCTTTCGGCCGGCTGCTGGGGGAGGCGACTGGGATGCGCGTGGACGTGGGCAACGACGCGGACGCCGGCGTGCTGGCCGAGCACATGCGCGGAGCGGCCGTCGGCTACGGGGATGTGATCTACCTGTCCGGCGAGATCGGGGTAGGAGGTGGCGTCCTGGTCGACGGACGTCCGCTCTCCGGGCTCGGCGGGTACGCCGGAGAGGTCGGTCACCTGCCACTGGGTGATCGCAGTGTCCGCTGCCGGTGCGGTTCGTACGGATGCTGGGAGACCGCCGTCGGCGAGAACGCGCTGCTCGTAGCCGCCGGCCGGCCGCCCGGGGGCGGCTTGGAATCGGTGCGTGACGTGGTGCGCTCGGCTCGCTCGGGTGACCCGGTCGCGGTGGCCGCACTTCACCAGATCGCGCACTGGCTGGGCATCGGCGCGGGCGCGCTGGTCAACGTGTTCAACCCCGCGATCATCGTGTTCGGTGGTGCACTCGCCGAGGTGTTCCGGGGGGCGGCGCCGGTCGTGCGCGCGGCGCTGGACTCCACCGCCATGGCTCCCGCCGCCGCGCAGGTGCGCCTTGCACCGCAAGCCCTCGGAGACGACTCGGTCCTGCTCGGCGCCGCGGAACTGGCCTTCCGCCGGCTGCTCGCCGATCCGCTGGGCGGCGCCGTCCCGAAGTGATCACGAGTTCTCGCCAGGCGGAAAGGTGTATCCCCATTGAGGGGCGACAAGGCAGAATGACGCTGTGGGTAAAGGAGTGCACGTACAAGAGCTGCCCGGCATCGGCAAGCGGTACGACATCGATCTGGGCACGCCGGACCAGCGGATCTCGGTCGTGGTGCGCTCCGGCGGGATTCGTGACCTCTACGTCTTTGCGTCGAATTCGGCCGACCCGACGGCGGTCATCGAGCTGACCGAGGAGCAGGCGCGCAAGGTGGGCGCCGTACTCGCTCAGACGTTCTTCGAGTCCTAGCCGCCGCGCTGCACCGGAGCTGGCTATGCATGTGGATCTGGTCGGCTTGGGGGCTGTCGTGCTGCTGGCCGGGCTGGTCGCCCGGGCCGGCCGCCGCGTCGGCCTGCCGAGCATCCCCTGTTACATGGTCGTAGGAATCCTCTTCGGCCCGGGTACGCCCGGGCCGGTGCGCGTCGAGCATCCGGAGGATCTTGCGGTGCTCGCCGCCCTCGGGCTCGTGCTGCTGCTGTTCCACCTGGGTGTGGAGTTCCCGGCCGAGCAGGTGCTCGGCAGCGGTCGGCGGCTGTTCATCGCGGCCGGGTTCTACATCGGCCTCAACGTGTCCGCCGGGTTTCTGCTGGGCCTCGCCCTGGGCTGGGGCACCGCGGAGGCGATGGTCATCGCCGGCGCGCTCGGCATCTCGTCCTCGGCGATCGCCACCAAGCTGCTCATCGAGCTGCACCGGCTGACCAACGCCGAGACCCCGGTGATCCTCGGCATCATCGTCATCGAAGACCTGTTTCTCGCCTTCTATCTGGCGCTGCTCGCGCCCGTGCTCTCGGATTCTGAATCGCCGCTCGAGCTGGTCCGCGACATCGCCATCAGCTTCGGATTCCTGCTGGCATTGTTCGCCATCGCGCGGTACGGCGCCCGCGCCGTCGGGACGCTGCTGGGCACCCGGGAGGACGAACTGCTGGCCGTGCTCGTCGTCGGGCTCGTGGCGCTCGTGGCAGGGCTGTCCGAGCAGGTCGGCGTCTCGGACGCGATCGGCGCGCTGCTGATCGGACTGGTGGTCTCACGGACCTCCCTTCAGGAGCGCGTGGAGCGGCTGGTGCTGCCGCTGCGAGATGTGTTCGCCGCGGTGTTCTTCGTTGCGTTCGGGCTGAGCATCGATGTCGGTGAACTCGGTGGGGTCGCCGTACCGGCGATCATCGCGGCGGCCGTCACTCTCGTCGTCAACCTGACCGCAGGGTTGGTCACGGCCCGGCTGTTCGGGTTCAACCAGCGCGGCGCCGTCAACGTCGGGCTCACCATTCTCGGGCGCGGAGAGTTCTCACTGATCCTGGCCACGCTGGCGATCGCGGCCGGCCTGGACCCCCGGATCGGGCCGTTCGTGGCGCTGTACGTGCTCATCCTCGCCATCGTCAGCCCGCTGCTGGCCTCGCAGTCGCAGGTGCTCGCCCGCCGGGTTCCCGACTGGCTGCTGCGGCGCGGCTGGCACTATGTCCGCGAGCAGACGATCAGCACCTCGTGCACGCATCTCGACCAGATCCGGATCACCGAGACCGACATCGACGTGTGCTCCGAGTGCGTAGAGCTCGGTGACAGCTGGGTCGAGCTGCGCCTGTGCACCTCCTGCGGGGCGGTGGGCTGTTGTGACGACTCGCCGAACAAGCACGCTTCGGCGCACGCCCGATCCACCCGGCACCCGATCATCGAGGCTCTCGTGCCCGGTGATCGCTGGCGCTACTGCTACCTCGACGAGACGCTGGTCCGGGCGCCGATGCGGCGGGCCCAGAGCGCCGGCTGATCGCAGCCAGTCAGGTGGCCAGGCGGTAGCGTCCGCGCTTGGGTCGGCGGGTGATGGTGTGGATGCGGCCGAGTCGTTCGGTATGGCGTGTAACGAAAGCAATGAATCGTGGCATTTCAACCCCCCGGTTGTTCAGCTAACGGGGCTGGTGGGCAGGTTGCCCCCAGATGTTCCCGCGTCCCCGAACGGTAGGGTGCTTTCGGCGCCACTGCATCAGCCGAACGGACTAATTTCTCACCTGACCGACCCTTCGTGCACGCCGACACGCGGGCACATTGAGATGAGTCGACGACTCGACCTGCGCGGGCACGTCAAGATGTCGACGACTCGACCGACGCGGGCGTCGTGGACGAGTCAACCCGGCGTTTTGCCCTCCGAGAGCATGCTCGGTTAAGCTTGTCAGCCGGTGTGTGCGATCGACGCTGCACGCCGTGAGTTGTTCCATTCTCTCGACGAAACGAAGGCCTACGACCGTGCGTACGTACAGCCCTAAGCCTGGCGACGTTCAGCGCCAGTGGCACGTCATCGACGCCACCGACGTTGTGCTCGGCCGGCTGGCCAGCCAGACGGCGATCCTGCTGCGGGGCAAGCACAAGCCCATCTACGCACCGCACGTCGACACCGGTGACTTCGTCGTCATCGTGAACGCCGACAAGGTGGCATTGACCGGCAACAAGCTGCTCCAGAAGGT
>DATHUM010000269.1:0-12842 GCA_035462225.1 Jiangellaceae bacterium
TCCATCAATAACCTCCTACCGTTGCCGAACCGCCGGGTCGGAGGCACGAGCGGGCAGCCTGGCGACCATCCCGTCCACGATGCCTTCGATCTGTTCTTCCAGGTCGCCACCACCGGACCTGGCCAGGCCGGCGACCTCGACCACTGTACGCCCGGCCTCGTCAGCCGCTACCCGCACCCAGGCCCGGCGGCGGCGCACGTAAAGTGACGCGACGAGTCCGGCGACCGCGAGCAGCGCGCCGCCCAGCGCAAGCTCCTTGCCCGAGTTGCGGCTGATCTGCAACTGAACCCACTTGACGTAGCCGTCGAACGTGACGGTCCCGTGCCCGCCCGGCAGCTCGATGGTCTCGCCGATCGCGAGCGCGGCCCGGAACGGCTCACCGTCGGATTCCAGCTGCTGCATCTCGGACGTGTCGAGCCGGAACACCGACTGCGCGGTGCCGTCGTTGATGCCGAGGTCGCCGACGAACGCGGTGAGCAGCAGCATCGGGTTTCTGGCCTCCGCGAACACCGAAGTCGCGCCGTCCCCTTCCAGCAGTGCCGTCGGAAAGAAGATCGCTTCGATTCCGATGTCGTCTCCGTCAGCGACTGGCACCTTGCGGACGCCCTCGGAGGTGAAATTGTCGTCCATCGGCAGAAATGTGACGGGGCCCTCGGCCAGGATCTCCCCGTCGGGATCACGGACGGTCACGGCGGGCGCGTACCCCGGGTTGATGATGTGGATCAACGTACCGCCGACCTCGAGCGGTTCGTTGACCCGGATCGAACGTTGTTGCTCCGGCGCGCCCGGCTCCGGGACGAATCGCACCCGCGCTTCGAAATCGGCCGGCGCGCCGCGCTGCGGTCCCGCCTCGTGCACCTCCCAGACGAACTCGTCGAGTTCGAGCGCGAACGGCGGCAGATTCGCAGCGTCGAACATCGGGCCGGCCGACAGGCTGTCGTACTGGGTCAGAGTGTTGGCAAAACCAGTTTCCTCTTGGACGATGACCGTGCCGCGATAGCCGAACAGCGAGCCGAGCGCGACAGCCAGCAGCACGATGACAAGAGACAGGTGGAACACCAGGTTGCCGGTCTCGCGCAGGTGGCCCGCCTCGGCGGCCACCGAGTCGCGGTCGGTGTCGATGCGGAATCGGCGAGCCCTGAGCTCGGCTCCCGCCGCCTCAAGGACCGCTTCAGGTGGAGCGTCCAAGACAAGCCGCCGGTACGCCGGCATTCGTTCCAGCCGGCGCGGGGCGCGCGGCGGACGGGCGCGCATGGCCCGCCAGTGATCCCGTGACCTGGGCAGGATGCAGCCGATCAACGACACCATGAGCGCGATATAGATCGCCGCGAACCACGGCGCGCTGAAAACGTCGAACAATCCCAGGCGGTCGTACCAACGGGCGAGTTCCGGGTTGCGTTCGACGAAGTCGGCAACGTCGAGCGGGTTCACCCTGCGCTGTGGGATAACCGATCCCGGGATGGCGGCCATCGCCAGCAGGAACAGCAACATCAGGGCGACCCGCATAGACGTCAGCTGCCGCCACACCCAGCGCGAGAACTCCCCGGGCGACAGGGCCGGCGGGCGCGTGCGTCCCTGGCCTGACACCATCAGACGATCACCTCGAAGCCACTGATCCAGCCCTGCATCGACGCCACCAGCGAACCCCACAGGCCCGTCACCAGCAGCACCCCCAGCACGACGAGCATGGCACCACCGATCCGCATCACCCACACCTGGTGCCTGCGGATCCAGCCGAACGCCCCGAGTGCTTTCCGGTACGCCACCGCAGCCAGGATGAACGGCAAGCCGAGCCCCAACGCGTACACGGCCGAGAGCAGGGCACCTCGCACCGCGCTGGCCTCGGTGATCGCCAGCGTCTGCACGGCCGCCAGCGTCGGTCCGAAGCAGGGTGTCCACCCGAGCCCGAACAGCACACCCAGCACCGGCGCACCCGCCAGGCCGGCCGCCGGTGCGGCCCGCAGCCGCCACTCTCGGGACAACCCGGGCAGCCAGCCGGCGAACAGCAGACCCAGACCGATAGTGATCACACCGAGGACCCGGGTAACGATGTCGAGGTTGGTCAGCAGCCTCGCCCCGAGCCCACCGAACAGTGCGCCGTACGACACGAACACCGCGGTGAAGCCGAGGACGAACAACAGCGTGCCCAGCACGACCCTGCCGCGCTGAACGACCGCCAGGTCCACGCCCGACAGCCCGGTGACGTACGACAGGTAGCCGGGTACCAGCGGCACCACGCACGGAGACAGGAACGACACGATCCCGGCGATCAGCGCCACCGGGATCGCCAGCACGAGAGACCCGGAAAGGACGGTCTCGCCGAAGGTCTGACCCATGACCGGCTCGATCAGCCCTCGCCCGGGACCTCGGCGAGCACGTCGCCGATGAGTTCGCGCAGCGTCGTCTCCGTGACTTCGCCGAGCACCCGAGCGGCCAGGTTGCCGGCCTGGTCGATGACCAGCGTCGTCGGGATCGCGTTGGGCGGCAGCGTGTCGCGAAACGCCAGCAGCCGGCGCCCGTCGGTGTCGACCACGCTCGGGTAGGTGATGCCGAACTCCTCCTCGAACCGGAGTGCGTCGGTGGTGTTGTAGTCGCGGGTGTTCACGCCCACGAACCGGACACCGTCCTCGGCGAGTTCCTCATGGATGGCCTGCAGAGCCGGCGCCTCCTTGCGGCACGGCGGGCACCACGATCCCCAGACGTTGAGTACGACGATCTCGCCTCGGGCATCGGCCAGGTTGAACTCGTCGCCGTCCCGACCCAGCAACGGCCCGCCGAACTCGGGCGCCGGCTCCCGCTCGCCGGGCGGGATCGTGGTCACCGAGCTACCTTCGATGTACCCGATCTGGGCGGCGTCGTCGCTGCGCTGCACCTGCCCGTCGGAGCAGCCCGCGACGGCCAGCACCAGACCCACCATGATCGTGATGATCCGCCGCACTCGCTACGCCCCCGCACTGAACGTCGAGCCAGGCTTGGCCGGCAGCAGGTCGGCCGCGGGCTCGCTGTAAGCGACCGAGACGATCGCGTCGTCCTCGTACGTGAAGGTCGTCAGGCTGGCCAGGGAGCACTCGCGCTTGCGCGGGTCGTGCCACAGCCGGCGGCCCTCCACGGCGAGCCGCGTCACCCAGATCGGCAGCTGGTGGGAAACGATCACCGCTTCATGCCCGGCTACCTCGTCGGCGACGTCGTCCATCGCTTCTCGGATCCGTACGACCTGTTCGGCGTAGGGCTCGCCCCACGAGGGTCGGAAGGGATTCCGCAGGTGCTTCCAGTGCCGGGGATGCGCCAGCGAGCGTGCCCCGACGCCGAGGGTCAATCCTTCGAAGACGTTCCCTGCCTCGATGACCCGGTCATCGGTGACGATCTCGAGCCCAAGCTTCTCGGCAACCGGAGCGGCGGTCTCCTGCGCCCGTTGAAGCGGGGACGAGCCGACGTGGACGATGTCGCGTTCGGCCACCGTGTCCGCCACCCGGCGGGCCATGGCGTGGCCGCGCTCGGACAGCCCGTACGCGGGCAGCCGCCCGTACAGCACCCCCCGCGGGTTGTGCACTTCGCCGTGGCGCAGCAGGTGCACCCTCGTGATCGTCACTCCGTCTCCTTCTGCTCTGCCGCCGCCTTCGCGGCCGCGGGCAGGGCATCGGCGATCCGTTCGATCGCGGCCTCGTCGTGCGCTGCGGAAACGAACCACACCTCGTAGGCCGACGGCGGCAGGTACACGCCGTGCGCCAGCATCGCGTGAAAGAAGGCCCGGTATCGAGCGACATCGGACCGCTTGGCAGCGGCGAAGTCGTTCACAGTGCCCTCCGCAGGATCGACGAAGAAGATGCTGAACAGGTTCCCCGCGTACTGAAGAACATGCCGAACGCCCTCGGCCGTGAGCGCCTTGGTGGTGAGTTCTCCGATGGTTTGTGCGGTCTGGTCAAGAGTGCGGTAGACGGCCTCGTCCGCCAGCCGGAGCGTGGTAAGCCCGGCTGTCGTGGCCACAGGGTTCCCTGACAGCGTGCCCGCCTGGTACACGGGCCCGACCGGCGCCAGTTGGTCCATCAGCTCGGCCGGCCCGCCGAACGCCGCGGCCGGGAAGCCGCCGCCCATGACCTTGCCGAACGTCGTGAGGTCGGCCGCCACGCCGTCGAGCCCGAACCATCCGGACCGGTGAACCCGGAAGCCGGTCATCACCTCGTCGAGCACCAGTAGGGCGCCGTGCTCGTGGGCCGTCCGCAGCAGGAAGGCGTTGAAGCCGTCCGCCGGCGGGACGGCGCCCATGTTGCCGGCTGCCGCCTCGGCTATGACGCAGGCGATGCGGTCGCCATGAGTCGCGAATGCCGTGTCGACCGCAGCCCGGTCGTTATACGGCAGGACGATCGTCTCCGCGGCGCCGACGACCCCCGGGCTGTCCGGCAGGGCGAAGGTAGCGACCCCGCTTCCCGCGCTGGCCAGCAGAGCGTCCACATGCCCGTGGTAGTGGCCGGCGAACTTGACCACCGTGGAGCGTCCCGTAACGGCCCGGGCAAGCCGGATGGCGCTCATCGTCGCCTCCGTGCCGCTCGAGGTGAGGCGGACCTGCTCGACCGAGGTACGCGCGACGATCTCCTCGGCCAACTCGACCTCGGGCGGGGTCGGGGTGCCGTACGACGTGCCGCGGGCCACCTGGGCCTGGACCGCCTCTACCACGGCCGGGTGGGCATGACCGAGGATCATCGGGCCCCACGAGCCGACCAGATCGACGTACTCCCGGCCGTCCGCGTCGTACAGGTAGGGCCCGCCCGCGCTGGTGATGAACCGCGGCGTGCCACCGACCGCGCGGAACGCCCGGACCGGCGAGTTCACCCCGCCCGGGGTCACCGCTCGTGCCCGGGCGAACAGGGCGGCACTGGCCGGCGCGTCCTTGGAGTACGTCACGTACCGCATTCTCGCAAGCGCGCTGCCCGACCCGCGCGCCGCCCATGCTCAGCCTGGTGCACCGCCGGTTGATCACGTTCAGCAGGCGTGGCCCTGCCGTACCAGGCGCGTGCGGGTGGTACGGCTCCGATTGATCACGTTCAGCAGGTTCGTCGGTGCTCCAACAGGCGCATGCGCCTGGTACGGCACCCACAGGCATGCTGAACGTGATCAACCGTCACGGGGTGTGGTCCTCCGGGAGGTCCGGGTGGCGTCTGAGGGCGACGATGCTCGTGACCAAGCCGCCCCACACGATGAGGATGGCGAGCACAAGCATGATGACGGCACCTGTGGACATCAACGGCTCCCTTCCTCGACACCGACGGCGGGCTCCGAGTCGACCGCGCGCCACCGGAACAGGGACATCGCTAAGCCGAACACGATGGCCGCGATCGCGACACCCCAGCCGGCGAGCAGCAGGAACCCGGTGGTGTATCCCTCGTAGTTCTCGGCGAACTCCTGGCGCAGGCTGTCGTACATCATCCAGCCGAGCACGACCGGTGTCACGACACCGAGCACGACGAGCCACCAGCGGCCGAGCGGCACTGCGGACGTCGAATTGGCGTGCGCCCGCTGCGAAGGCAACTGGCGCAGCAACCAGCCGACGACGATCACGACGACGAGAGCGGCGAGCGCGACACCGTACTGGTTGATGAAGTGATCGGCCGCGTCGAGGATGTACAGGCCTTCGCTGGTCGGGAACAGCGCCAGCGAGACCAGTGCGGCGGCACCGCCGATCAGCAGGACCGCACGTTCGCGGCGCATTCCCCACCGGTCCTGCACGGTCGAGACCACCACCTCCACAATGCTGATCAGGGACGACAACCCGGCGATGACCAGTGAAGCGAAGAACAGCACACCGAACAGTTCCGGTGTGGCCGGCAGGCTGGAGATGATCGTCGGGAAGGCGACGAACGCCAGGCCCGGTCCCTGCGTCGCCACATCGGCGACAGCGACGCCGGACGCGGTGGCTATGAATCCGACAGCTGCGAAGACGCCGATGCCGGCCAAGATCTCGAACGAACTGTTCGCAAAGCCGGCGACCAGTGCCGACCCGGTCATGTCCGCCCGGCGCCTGAGGTACGACGCGTAAGTGATCATGATGCCGAAGCCGACGGACAACGAGAAGAAGATCTGCCCGTACGCGGCGACCCACACCGAGCCATCTGTGATCGCGGACCAGTCGGGACTGAACAGGGCGTCCAGCCCCAAGGTGGCGCCCTCCAACGTTACGGCCCTTACGACGAGGGCACCGAACAGCACGACCAGCAGGGGGATGAATATCTTGTTCGCCCGCTCGATGCCGCGACGGACGCCGAACGCGAGGACGCCAAGCGTGACGACCCAGATTCCGATGAGCGGCCAGGCAACGGCGGATACGTACGAGGAGACCATGCCGGGCTCGTCGGCGAGATCGAGGAACTCGCCGAAGAACGTCCCCGGATCATCCCCCCATTCCAGGCCGAAGGAGAAGCCGGTGTACCGGACCGCCCATGCGATGATCACTGCGTAGTAGATCGCGATGATGAAACAAATCGCCACCTGCCACCAGCCGATGGCTTCGGCCGGCCGCGACATCCGCCGGAATGCCAACGGCGGCGACCCCCGGTACCGATGGCCGATCGTGTACTCGAGGATAAGCAGCGGAATGCCCGCCGTCAGCAGCGCAATGAGATAGGGCAGCAGGAACGCGCCGCCACCGTTCTCGTACGCGACGTACGGGAACCGCCAGATATTGCCCAGTCCGATCGCGGACCCGATGGCGGCGAGGAGGAACCCCGCCCGGGTCGCCCACTGTTCGCGTTGCTGCTGCTCGACTGTCATGGCCACCTCCGGGTCGAACTGCACGGGGCGCCTCGCAGGTTACCGGCGCAGCTGCCGGGTGTCCATGATCGAAGCCGGCGCTACCGGATCGGCGCGCCGGCTCGGTCGAATTGTGGGTTCACCGGAGACCGCGGGCCGCCTCGACCGCCCAGTAGGTCAGAACGATGTCGGCCCCGGCCCTCCGGATCGATACAAGTGTCTCGCCGATTGCTCGATTCCGGTCGATCCAGCCGTTCGCGGCCGCCGCCTCGACCATCGCGTACTCACCCGAGACCTGGTACGCCGCCACGGGCACGTCCACCGCCTCGCGAACCCGCGCCAGCACGTCCAGGTAGGCCATGGCCGGCTTGACCATCACGATGTCGGCGCCCTCGGCCACATCAAGCCGGACCTCCCGCAGCGCCTCTCGTCCGTTGGCCGGGTCCTGCTGATAGGTGCGCCGGTCACCCTGCAGCGCAGACTCGACGGCGTCGCGGAACGGGCCATAGAACGCCGACGCGTACTTGGCCGCGTAGGCGAGAGTCCCGACGCCCGCATGCCCGCCGCGATCCAGGGCCGCGCGCACCGCCCCCACCTGCCCATCCATCATCCCGGACAGCCCCACCAGATGAACTCCGGCCGCGGCCTGTGCCAGCGCCATCTGCTCATACGCCCGCAGCGTCGAGTCGTTGTCGACCGAACCGTCCGGCGCCAGCACGCCACAATGTCCGTGCGAGGTGAACTCGTCCAGGCACAAGTCCGCCATGACCACAGTCGCATCGCCCACCTCGGCCACGACGTCGCGGATCGCCACGTTGAGCACACCGTTCGGGTCGATTGCGGCGGAGCCGGTCTCGTCCCGTGTCTCGGGAACTCCGAACAGCATCAGGCCGCCGACGCCGGCCTCCACCGCCTCGAGCGCGGCCTTGCGCAGGGTGTCGCGCGTGTGCTGGACGACGCCGGGCATGGACGGCACGGGTCGGGGGTCGCGCGCACCTTCGCGGACGAACATCGGCAGCACCAATTGGTGCGGCGCCAGCGTCGTCTCGGCGACCAGGCGGCGCATGGCGGCAGTCGTTCGCAGCCGGCGAGGCCGCTCTACGGGGAAGTTCACGTCCCCAATACTGCCGCGCCCTCAGTCATCTTGCCTCGCCGGGATCCGACCTACCTCACGCCGGACCTACTCGACGGGGATACGTGCTGCGTCCAGCTCCTCGCGGGCGCCCTCGCCGTCGACAAGGAAAGCCGGCGAGCCTCACTCGGTGGCGCGCGAGATAGGCGGCTCGCGACTAGGTCGCCTGGCGGCGGGCGGCGCGGCGGCGGCGCTTCTCCGACGGACGGGTGACCGGTTCGCCGGCTTCGATAAGAGAGAGCCTGCGCGCCGCGCCGTAGTCGGCCAGCGACTCGGCCAACACCTCGACCGACGGCTCGGGAGCCAGCACGTCGACCCGCAGCCCGTGTTCCTCCGCGGTCTTGGCCGTGGCCGGCCCGATGCAGGCGATCACGGTCGAGGAGTGCGGCTTGCCGGCGATGCCGACCAGGTTCCGCACCGTGGAGGACGAGGTGAACACGACAGCGTCGAACTTGCCGGTCTTGATCGCCTCACGGGTCTCCGCGGGCGGCGGCGCCGCGCGCACCGTCCGGTACGCCGTGACGTCGTCGACCTCCCAGCCGAGCTCGACCAGACCGGCGGCCAGCGTCTCGGTGGCGATGTCGGCGCGAGGCAGGAACACCCGGTTGATCGGGTCGAGCACCTCGTCGTACGGCGGCCACTCGGCCAGCAGGCCCCGAGCGGACTGCTCGCCGGACGGAATCAGGTCGGGCTCGATTCCCCAGGCGCGCAACGCGTCCGCCGTCTTATCGCCCACGGCCGCCACCTTCAAGCCGGACATCGCCCGAGCGTCGAGGCCGTACTCGACCAGCTTCTCCTTCACCGCACGCAGCGCGTTGTACGAGGTGAACGCGATCCATTCGTAACGCCCCTCGACCATGCCGCGGACCGCCTTGTCGATCTGCTGCGGGTTGCGCGGCGGCTCGACCGAGATCGTCGGGACCTCCTCGGGCACGCCGCCGGCGCGTCGCAGCGCCGCAGACAGCGCGCCGGCCTGCTCCTTGGTCCGCGGCACCAGGACCCGCCAGCCGAACAGCGGCTTGGTCTCGAACCAGGAAAGCGACTCGCGATGGTTCACGACATCGCCAATGACCACGACGCTCGGCGACAGCTTCGCCGCGGACACGTCGGCGGCCAGCTTGCCCACCGTCGACACGACGGTCCGCTGCTCGACAGTGGCGCCTGATGCGATGGCCGCGGCCGGAGTGTCGGCGGGCCGGCCGGCCTCCACGAGCCCGGCGCTCGTCTCGGCGAGATCATCGGCCCGCAACAGCACCAGGGTGTCGGCGGTGTGACGGCTCCAGTCGACCTTGTCGCTGGCATCGACGATGGCCATGCTCCGCTTGCGGCCGGCGGCGAGCGGGATGCCCGCGTACCCCGGGATGGCGGTGATGTCGGCGACGCCGGGCACGACCTCGAACGGTACGCCCGCCTTGGCGCACGCGAGTGCTTCGTCAGCACCGGTCGGGTGCGTGAACGGGTCGCCGTCGAGCAGCCGGACTACCCGCTTGCCGCCCTTGCTGGCCGATACCAGCCTGCGGGACCGCACGGCAGCGGTGAGCGGGAGGCCGTCCTCGTCTCGGCCGCAGTCGATCACTTCGACGTCTGCTCGGGCATGGCCCAGCAGGGCACGGTGGTCGTCGCGGTCGGTCACCACGACGTCGGCGTCGGCGAGGGCCTCGGCGGCGCGCAGAGTCAACAATCCGGGGTCGCCGGGGCCGGCACCGACGAAGACGACGCTGCCCACGGCGGAACGGTTCGGAGTGGTCACGGGACGGTCTCCTCCTTCGGCGCCCGCTCGCGGGCGTCGACAATTGCCCCGGCTCCGTCGTCGAGCATCTCGATCGCGAGATCACGACCCAGCTGCTCGGCCGCTTCGAGCGGGCCGGTGGCTGACTTGCGGATGCTCATCGCGCCGTCGGGGGACACGACAACGGCGCGGAGGTACAACTCGAGGCCATCGTCACCCTCCGCAGCTTCGGCGTACGCGCCCACGGGGGCGCTACAGCCGGCCTCGAGCGCGGCGAGAAGGGTGCGTTCTGCGAGCACGGCAGAACGGGTCGTATGGTCGTCGAGAGTGGTCAGCAGGCCGATCAATTCGGTGTCGTCGTTGCGGCACTCGACCGCCAATGCTCCCTGTCCCGGTGCGGGTAGGACCTGGATGGGGTCCAGGGTTTCGGTAATGGCGTCAAGGCGTCCGAGCCGGGCCAGGCCGGCCCGAGCGAGGACTACGGCGTCCAGGTCGCCGCCGGCCACCTTGGCCAGCCGGGTGTCGACGTTGCCGCGAACATCGACGATCTTCACACCCATGCCGAGAGCCTCGATCTGGGCCGCCCGGCGCGGTGCGCCGGTACCGACCAGCGATCCTTCGGGCAGTTCGCCGAGGGTCAACCCGTCGCGAGCGCACACCGCGTCTCGAGGGTCCTCACGAACGGGAATCGCGGCAACGACAAGGCCGCGCGGCGGTGCGGTCGGAAGGTCCTTGAGAGAGTGCACGGCGAGGTCGACCTCATGTGCGAGCAGGGCATCGCGCAACGCGCTGACGAACACGCCGGCCCCGCCGATCTTGGCCAGCGGCTCGCGTGACGTGTCGCCGCGAGTGGTGATCTGCACCAGCTCAACGGCACGCCCGGACGCTGCGGTGATCGCGTCCGCCACGGCCTGCGACTGCGCGATGGCCAGTCTGCTGCCGCGTGTTCCCAACCTCAGGAGACTCATCGAGTACCGCCCCCCTGCCCGCTGCCGCGTCGATCACGAGCCGTCGGTGGCTCCGCTCGCCCGGAAACCACGGGTCGGCCATGATCGACCGACGTGGACGGTTGAGTCACGGCCTCGACCGTCTTAGGGTCGAGGGCGAACAGCTCGCGCAGCGCGGATTCGTACGCTGCGCCGTTCGGCTCGTTGGCCAGTTCCTTGACCCGCACGGTCGGCGCATGCAGCAGCTTGTCGACCACTCGCCGGACGGTGGCGGTGACCTCGGCCCGAGCCCGTTCATCCAGCTCCGGCAACCGCCCGTGCATGCGGGCGAGTTCGGCGTCGACGACGTCGTCGGCCATCGCTCGCAGGGCGACGACGGTCGGCGCCACCTCGGATTGCCGGCGCGCCGCGGCGAACCTCGCGAGCTCCTCGGCCAAGATCGACCGCACGTCCTCGAGATCGGCCGCGGCGGGGGCCGCATCTCCGCGCGCGGCCAGCGTGGCGATGTCGATCAGGTGTACGCCGGGCAGCTCGCGGACGGCCGGATCGACGTCCCTGGGCAGCGCCACGTCGAGCACCAGCAGCGGTTGCGCGGCCTGGACGACTTCGTAAGGGACGACCACGCCGGCCGCTCCAGTGCAGGCGACAAGCAGATCCGCGGCCGCCAACACCTCAGGCAGGTCTCGCATGGAGATCGCCCTTCCACCGACCGATTCGGCCAGCCAAGCGGCGCGTTCCTCGGTTCGATTCGCGACCATTACCTGCGCTCCGCCGCGGGCCAGCGAGGTGGCGGCGAGCGCAGCCATCGACCCGGCGCCGACCACGACAGCACTCAACCCGCGTACCCCGGCCGGCGCGAGTGCGGCGAGCCCGACGGTGACGAGCGAGCGGCCCGCCGCGTCGATGCCGGTTTCAGCGTGTGCGCGCTTGCCCACGCGCAAGGCGTACTGGAACAGCTCGCCCAGAACCCGTCCCGTCGTGCCCGACGTCTGTGCGAGCCGGAACGCGTCACGCACCTGGCCGAGGATCTGGGTCTCCCCCACCACCATGGAATCCAGACCGGCAGCCACATTGAACAGGTGGGCGATCGCGCGTTCCCCGTAGTGGACGTAGAGCTCCGGCTTCAACTCCTCCAAGCCCACACCGGAGTGCCGGGCCAGCAGCTCGCTGGCTTCGTCCACACCACCGTGGAACGTCGCGGCGTCGGCATAGAACTCGACGCGGTTGCAGGTGGCCAGCACTACCGCCTCGGAAATATGGCCGGACGAGTGCACATCGTCCAGGAGCTTGCCGACCGCCTCCGAGTCGAGGGCGGCGCGCTCCAGCGCCTCGACGGAGGTGCTCCGGTGAGACAGGCCGACGACGAGCAGGCTCATCCGCGCACCGCCTCCGCCAACGTTGCCGCCTGCTCGGGGGTCAGCGCCAGAGCGGCGCCGTTCTTGCGCTGCTCGTGGTAGGCGAGGATCTGCAGCTCGATCGACATGTCGACCTTGCGCACGTCGACTCCGTCTGGCACCTGCAACACGGTGGGCGCGAAGTTGAGAATGCTGGTGACGCCCGCGGCGACGAGCCGGTCGCACACCCCTTGGGCGGCTCGCGCCGGAGTGGCGATCACACCGATGGCGATGCGGTGCCGCTTGATGAGGCGTTCGAGCCGGTCGGCCGGCTCGACGGTGAGGCCCGCGACCTTCTTGCCGATCTGGGCCGGGTCGGTGTCGACGAGCGCCGCGATGCGGAACCCGCGCGAAGCGAACCCCGCGTAGTTGGCCAGTGCATGACCGAGATGACCGATACCGACGAGCGCGACGGCCCAGTCTTGGGTCAGCCCGATCTCGCGCGAGATCTGGTGACGGAGGAAATCGACCCCGTAGCCGACGCCCCGGGTTCCGTACGAGCCGAGATAGGAAAGGTCCTTGCGGAGTTTCGCCGACGTGACCCCCGCAGCTTCGGCGAGCTGGTCGGATGAGACAGTGGAGACACCACGCTCGGCGAGTGTGGTCAGCGCGCGAAGGTACAGCGGGAGCCGCGCGACCGTGGCTTCCGGAACACCCCGTGCACCCCCGCTCGGCGCGCCGCTGGATTCGCCGGCGCGGGCGGCGGCGGCCTGGCTGCGGCGCATGCTACGGGTCACATCGCTCCCGGATCGGCTGGCACAGAACGCAGCCCTGTGCCAGTAGTGCGTGTCGCCGTTAAGCCTAGGTGACTTGTGAACGCATGCACAAAGTCACGGCTCGTGGTGTATGATTCGCCGCCCTTCCGCTGTCGTTCGATCACGTTCGGCAGGCGGCCCGAC
>DATHUM010000270.1:0-8738 GCA_035462225.1 Jiangellaceae bacterium
GAAGACATCAACGCATTCGAGCGTCACCTTGACCGAAACGGCACCAAAATCGTGAAGTTCTTCCTACAGGTTTCCAGAGGGGAGCAGAGACGACGGTTCTTGGCGCGCCTTGACACGCCGGAGAAGCAATGGAAGTTCAGCGTCTCCGACCTCCCGGAGCGGGCCCATTGGGACGAGTACGTGCGGGCCTACGAGGATGCGATCACGGCGACCTCCACGCCTTGGGCGCCCTGGTACGTGATTCCCGCCGACCACAAGCCCGTCATGCGGGCCATGGTTGCGAGGATTCTGGTGAACACGATCCAGTCACTCGACCTGTCGTGGCCGGAGGTCCCTGATCAGGAGCGTGAGGTCATGGCCGACGCTCGGCGGCGACTCGAGGCTGAAGTTGCTTAACTGCTCTCGACGACGGACGGCACGCCCCCTACCTAGCGACGTAGTGTGACAGGCTTCGCACCGTGGACCCTACCGACGCAGTAGGCCAGTCCCTGACCGCGGATCATCACCGGCACCGCCACGAGTTGCAGCGTGAGTTCGCCGTGATGATCCTCTACGTGTCCATCGTCTTGCTCGCAACGGTTGCGGCGTTGCCTGCGGACTATGGCGACGCCGCCGCGGCCGGCGGGGGTGGCGAACCACCTCTGGTGGTCATCGTCTGGAGCACCTCGATCGGGTTGGCATTGGCGCACTGGTTCGCGTTCGTTGTGGGCGCAGCCGGATTCCGCGCTGGCAAACTCCACCGCCACGAGTGGGAGCTCGCGACCGCCCACGTCGCCGGAGCGATGATCGTGGCGCTGAGCACCACGATCCCGATCGTCGTTACAGATGAAATCTCAGATGTCAGGGCGGCCGCCTTCGCGCCCGCTGTGTTCATCGGCTTGGCAGGTTACCGCGTAGCGAGGAGTGCTGGCCGCTCTGCCGGAGCTTCGTTGGTGGCTGGCGTGATCGGCCTCCTGCTCGGCCTCGCGGTCGCCGGAGTCAAGGCATTTCTTACCGGGCACTGATGGTTGCGTCAGTTAACGTGGTCGCCGTTCCGTTCAAAGATCTGGTCACCGACTCGTCGGCGGCGGCTCGCGGCAAGGGATGTCCGGTTGGCCAGGTCGATCCGATCACGTCGTGAGGTGGGCAAGTGGCTGAAGCGTTCCTCTGGGGAGCTGTGGGGGCCTCGGCGTTGCTGATCGGCGCTCTGATCGCCTATGTCTTCGCGCCCGGCCGCAGGGTGATCGCGGTAGTCATGGCGGTCGGGACCGGCGTGTTGATCGGGTCGGTGGCTTTTGAGTTGGTGGACGAGGCGCTGAAGACCAGGACGGTTGGCTGGGTCGCCCTGTTCGTCCTCATCGGCGCCGGGGCCTTTACCGTCGGCGACTGGCTTCTCGATCGTTACGGCGCAGGTGAACGCAAGGATCCGAGCGGTGCGCAGGCGCAAGGGGCGCCACTGGCCATCGTTCTGGGTTCCATTCTCGACGGCATCCCCGAGTCGTTCGTGCTTGGCCTGACCGTCCTACAAGGGGGCGTAAGCCTGCCCTTGCTGGGAGGGATCATCCTGTCCAATCTGCCGGAAGGTATGGCGTCGTCCAGTGGCCTCAAAACGGCGGGATGGCCGAGACGTCGAGTCATAGTGATGTGGCTGGCGGTCGTCGTGGTCGCGGCTCTGACTGCGGCGGCGGGTTACGCCGTGCTGGATCCCGCCAGCGGCACCACGGGTGCGCTGGCCCAGGCGTTCGCGGCGGGTGCGCTGCTGGCCATGCTGGCCGACACGCTGCTGCCGGAGGCCTACGAGGTAGAGCGGGTGGCGACGGGGATGCTTGTGGTCGCGGGTTTCGCACTTTCGTTGGGGCTTGCGGCGATCTGAGGCCAGGACGCCCGAGTTCAACGTGATCGCGGCAGTTATTGGCCGCCGGGAACTGGGGCAGACTCTTCTGCGGCACTCTGGCTCTCGACAGGATCTCGCGGGATTCGGCCAGTGAAGAAGAGACCCAGCAGTGCCACGAACGCGACGGCAATCATGCCGAACTGGAGTGACGTGATGCGGGCATCTGCGTTGGCAGCGATGATGGCATCCTGCTCCTCTGGCGCGAGTGATGTCTCGGCGAGGGCTGCCGTTAGCTGGGCGTCCGAAACGAACTCGGCACCGGCCTCGAGCCGCACACTCGCCGCCTGCTCCACCGCGTCGCTGACGTCCGGTGATTCCTCGATGCCGGTGAGGAGCTGAGTACCGAGCGTGCCGAGCACGACCGCTCCGACCAAGGCGGTTCCCAGCGACGCGCCCAGGTTCTGGGACGTGTACTGCAGGCCGCCCACCTCACCGCTGAGTTCAACCGGTTGCGAGGAGACGATGACGTTTCCGAGTTGTGAAGCAAGCAGGCCGAGCCCAGCACCGAGGAGAAGGAAAGGCACCGTGACGATGCCCGCGTCGGCATTGGTCTCATCGAGCAGGAGAGCGAGCAGCACCGCCGCCCCCACCATGAGCAGCAGGCCGACCCGCGCTACCCGCCGCGGGCTGGCGTTCGGCGCGAAGCGCGGTACTGCGGGTGCGACGAGTATGAGCGCGAGCGACAGCGGTAGCAGACGAAGACCGGTCTCGAACGCATCGAGCCCGAGCACGATGGACAGGTACAGCGGGACGATGAAGAAGACGCCGCTCGATACGAGGTACTGGGTCAGCAGCACGGACAAGCCGCCGCGGAGTACGCGATCATCAAGCAGCGACGGTTCGAAAAGGGGTGCCCGCCCACGGTTCTTGCGATGATTGATCCACAGGACGAACAGCCACAGGACGAACACGCCTCCTGCAATGAGCCACGCGGTGAGGGAGATGCCGGCGAGGTGTGGGGTCGCTTCCGGCCCGCTCGGTGTCCGTGGCGCCACCCACCCCCACGACGACGACTGTAATACTCCGAACACGATCATCGCGAGTCCCGCTGCCGACAGAAGCGCACCGATGCCGTCGAACTTCGGTCGGTGCTCCACGAGTACGTCCGGAACTCTGGTCGTGCCGATGAAGATGACCGCCGCTATCAGCACTTCGGTCGCGAAGACCCACCGCCAGCTGAAGTTCGCGGTGACAAAGCCACCAATGATCGGGCCGGCGGCAACGGCTCCGGCCGCCGATGCCGCGATCACTCCGTACGCTCTGGCCCGGAGCTTCCCCGTGAAGTTGCCCGCGATCAGCGACGTCACTGTCGGCATGATCAATGCCGCACCGAGGCCTTCGAGAACCGACCAGCCTATGAACAGCACGATGACGTTCGGTGACAGCGCGGTGAGTCCGGAGCCGGCGGCGTAGACCACAAGGCCGAGCCGCAACGCCCGCCGGCGGCCGAGCAGATCGCCCAGCTTGCCCCCGGTGATCATGGACGCCGCCATGATCAGCGTGTATGCGGTGATCACCGCTTGGATGGCGATGACCGTTGTGTCGAGATCTGCCACGAGCGCACTGATCGACACATTCATGACCGTCGTGTCCACGGTCATGAGGAACTGCGTTGTGGCCAGGAGTGCCAAGACGGCCGCACCGGCGCGCGATGTCGCTTCGCCGGGCGAACTGGACGTTCGACTCGCGTTCATGGTTGGGTCGTCACCTCGGTTCGCTGTCGTGTCGTTCAGCGGGTGGGGCAGTAGGCAGCGCCTGAATCTCGGCGTAGGAGGAGTGGCCGAGCTGAGCCAGCCACATACGGAAAAGCTGGTGGACTTGTTCTGCTCCGTGTACAGGGCCATCCGGTGCGGGGAGATCGGCGGGGAAGAGGATGAATGGCCTGGTCTGCTCCCCACCGAGTCCGCCGTGTGAGCCGACGAGTTCTTCGAAGGCGGCGACTTCGTCGGTTTGCGGATCCCACATGGAGTTGACCGTCAGGTCCGGGCAGTGGGCGAATCCGTCGGTGCGCAGCACCTGCCGTACCGCGCTCGGACCGAACGGCGCGAGGGGGTCGGTGCCGCGCACCTCGCCGGTGGTCAGGAATCTGGCGCCGTCTCGTCCGAGCACGACCGGGCCGTGCTGTTGGGTGCGCACGAGGAGAAAGCCGATGCCCGGGTGGTCGACGAGAGTGGGGACGAGTTCGGGGTACCGGATATCGATCTGCTCGAGTGTCATGCGATGGGTGGCGTTCATGAGGTAGACGAGTCCGAGGTTGCCTGAGCCGAGGACGACGGCCTCGTCATTGGCAGTCACCGCGTCGACGTCTGAGTCCTTGAGCGGTTGTGTGGCATCGGCGCGGTCGGGGCCGAGCAGTACCTCCCCGGATGTGCGGCGCCGGGCGCTGAGCTTGCGCAGGGCGGCGGCGACGACGCCGGTTCCGGCCGAGGCTTCTTCGACGGCGCCGGCGGCGTATCCCCAGGATTCTTCACCTGGGGCCGTCTGGCCGGTTCGGTCGGTCACCACCGGTGCCGGCCCCATGGCACGTTGGACGAGTTCGCCCAGTGTTTCGCCGCAGCGGTCCCGGAACGTCGCGCCCTGGCTCTGCCCGTGGTCTGACAGAACCACGATCCGGTAGGGACGCGGCGCCATTTCGGCGACGCGGGCGAGGCGGGCGAACTCGCGGTCGATCCTGCGCAGCGTGTCCAGGGCGTCGTACCGTTCGACTCCTGAGTGATGCGCCACCTCGTCGTAGCCGAGGAAGTCGGCGTAGATGACCGAGCGGCCGGCCATCATGTCCCCGACCAGGGTGGCGACGGTGACGTCGCGCGAGATGACCGTGGTGAAGGTGCGCAGCAGCGGGTAGACGCCGCCGCGATGCACCCGTGGACGTATGTCACGCCGCCGTTGGACAGCGGCCTGCTGCCACTCGCGGACGATCTCGCCGATAGCGGCGAGCAGGGTCCGGGTGGTGTTGTAGGGGTGGGCGAAGTAGGCCTGGTAGCCCCGCCCGATCCGGCCCTTACGGCCCTTGCCGCGGTCGCGGCGTGCCACCACGCTCATCGTGAGCACCGAATCGGCGGTGTCGCCGGTGAAGATGTTGTTCCGGCTGGCCCCGTCCGCATGCAGCAACCCGGCGCCGGTGGAGCGTCTGCGCTCGATTTCCGCTGCGGCTCGAGGATGGTTGGAGACCATCAACTGCCCGGTGTCCTTCTCCATCCACCGGAAGGCGGGTATGTCGTCGTTCGAACCCAGCAGGATGCCGGCCTGACTGGCGCCGGTCTGCGAAGACCAGTCCGTTTCCCATCCAATGAGTCGATGGCTGCCGGCCGATAGCCACGCCGCAAGGGTCGGGGCATTGCCGTCCCGGATGGCTCGTTTGAGAACGGCCTGGCCCAACCCATCGACCTGCAGGAACAGCACACCGGGGACGTCCGCTGCAGCGCCCGGGCTCTCTTTGCGGGCCAACCGGGCCACCCGGCGCAGATAGATGTCGTCGTCATCGATCGCCAGCACACTTGTCACCGTCGTATTCGCTGCCGTAATGCCCAATGCTGTGAGTACTCCGGTGGCCAGGTCCTGAACGGCGAACCCAGGCAGCAGATAGGCGTTGAGCCCAATGATCAAGCCATTGAGCAGTAGCGGGAACAGTCCGAGCGTGAGCACCGTAAGCGGCATAGCCAGTCGGATGATCAGCGGCCAGACCGAGGCATTGAGCAGGCCGAGGAGCAGAGCGGCGGCCAGTGCCGTTCCGATGTCTTCGACGTCAAGGCCGGGAAGTACGGCCGCGAGGATCCACAACGCGAGCGTGGTAGACAGCCAGATGACGAGTACGCGCAGCACTGGTCGCGGCCCACGGCCAGCAGTCGGGCGGCTCTCGACCTCCGGCGTCGTCGTCATGCCGACGCCACGGCTATCTGGGCCCTGCCACGCATTGTCAGGCCACAACAGCACCCAGGCCCAACACGGCCAGGCTGAGTGCACCTAGGAGTGCGAGCAGTGGCCAGACCCAGCGGAGGTAGCTACCGTACGGAACCCGGGCAATGGCCAGGCCGCCCATCACGACCGCGGACGTAGGGATGAACAGGTTCATCAATCCGTTGGCGCTCTGGAATGCCGTCACCACGAGACTGGCCGATACCCCGACGAAGGCGGCCAGCGGCGCCATGATCGGCATGGCGACGGTCGCCAATCCGGAGGAGGAGGGGATCAGGAACGAAAGCGGCAGGAAGAGCAGGAACATGACGACCGCGAACGCGGCTGAACCGACATCACCCAAGGCGACTTCGGCCCAGTGCAGCACGGTATCGGTGATTTCACCGTTGTTCATGATCACGGTGATGCCTCGGGCGATTCCAATGATCAGTGCAACACCGAGCAGTTCACCGGCACCGGTGACGAAGGTCGAGGTGAGCTCCCCTTCACGCATCCGATCGATGAGCCCGATGATCACCGCGAACAGCAGGAAGGACGCCGTCATCTCTGGGAACCACCACCAGAGCGTGGGGAATGGGACGTCGAGGTCCTCCCACGGGATGACGCCATACATCATCACGACGAACGCCAAGCCGAAGACCACCAGGATGGCCTTGTGTCGCCCGGTGAGCGTGATGACGCCGCCCGCCTGGTCCTTGGCGCGGAAGTGTTCCTCGTTCGCCGCCTTCATGTCGTACACAAGGGACTTCGTCGGATCTTTTCTGACTCGCTCGGCATAGCGCATGACAAAGAAGATGCCGATCGCCAGACCGAGGACCAGCATCAATATCCGCCCGAGGATGCCGTCGCTGATCGGGATATCGGCGAACCCGGACGCGATGCCGGTCGCGAACGGGTTGATCGTCGAGGCGAAGGTCCCGATACCGCACCCGAGCAGCACGATCGCGGCGCCGGTCAAGGCGTCGTAGCCGGCAGCGATCATCACCGTGATCACCAGGGCGTAGAACGCCAGGCTTTCCTCAGCCATGCCGTACGTCGTGCCCCCGATGGCGAACACGGTCATCAGCAGCGGGATCATCCACTTCTCTCGGCCTCGTAACCGCTGCACCAGGCGGCCGATGCCGGCCTGGATCGCCCCGGTTCGCATGGTGACTCCGAGGAAGCCACCGATCACGATGATGAACAGGGCGACGTCGATCGCTCCGAAGAGCGTGCCGGTGTTGTAGTAGCTGATGTTGCCGGTCTCGTCTTCAATCCCGTACAGGCCGTTGATCGGCGCCGTGATGGAGTCCACCAGGATGCGCTGCGGGTTCGACTCCACCTCCTCGTACGTCCCTGGAATCGGCGAGCCCTCATCGTCGAGCTGGTACGTGCCCGCTGGCACCAACCAGGTGGCGAGGGCCGCGAGGACGATGAGCGCGAACAAGATGGTGTAAGCCGATGGCAGCGTGAACCGGCCTTTCTTCGCGGCGGTGGGCGCGGCCGGTGTCGGGGGCTCGGTCGGTGTCGTGGGCTCAAGCGTGGGTTGTTCGCTCATCGGTACCTACCTCTTCGTCGGCGGCGTTGGGCACCTTGAATCCGATGAATCCGAACAGGATGTCCAGAATCGGGCTCAGGAAGTTGAAGAAGCAGAACGGCAGGTAGGCGGCGGTGGAAACGCCGAGCACCCCCGAGATGTACGCCCCGCACGTGTTCCACGGCACCAGTACCGATGTGACGGTTCCAGAGTCCTCTACCGCGCGGGAGAGAACTTGCGGAGCGAGGCCGCGGCGCCGGAACTCCTCGCGGAACATCCGGCTGGGCAGCACGTCGGCGACGTACTGGTCACCGGCGATGACGTTCAGTCCGATGCCGCTGGCGTTCACGGCGAGGATCAACTTGCCCCTCGATCGGGCGCGGGCCACGATCGGGATCATCAGGCGGTGAAGGAATCCGGCGTGCTCCATGATCGCGGCGAACGAGAGTGCGGCCATGACCAGCCACACCGTCGTGAGCAGGCCCGACATGCCACCGCGGGAGAACAGTTCGTCGATCGCCGGCACTCCTGTATTGCTCACGAAGCCCGTACTCATCGCAGCATAGATAGCCTCGATTCCGGTCCCGACTGGACCGCGGCCGGTGTCACCCACGAAGCTCTTGACCAATTCCCACTGGGTGAAGCAGGCCAGGATGCCCGCGAACAGCGCTGAACCGACGATGGCCAGAAACGGTGGAGCCTTCCGCACTGAGAAGTAGACCAGCAGCAGCAGTGGCGACAGGGCGACCGGAGAGATGTTGAAGGCAGTCTCCAGCGCCTCGACCGCCTGTTCGGTGCTGACATCCGCGTCGGGTACCGCATTGAGGCCGAGCAGGAGGAAAAGGACGCAGCTGATACCCAACGCGGGGCCGGCGGTCCAGAACATGTTGTGCACGTGCGTGGACACGGTAAGGCCGCCGCCGACGAGCTTCGGCACGAGAATCGTGGTCTCGGACAGCGGCGTCATCTTGTCACCGAAGTACGCTCCGCAGATCACCGCCCCAGCGGTGATCGCAGTGGACAGGCCGAGCACTCCGGCCATCGCGACGAAGGCGACACCCAAGGTGCCGGCCGTCGTCCATGAGCTGCCGGTAACCAGGCCGACCAGCGCGCAGATCACCGCGGTGGCCAAGAAGAACCAGCTCGGGCTCACCACGCTGATGCCATAGGTGATCACGGTCGGGATGGTGCCGGCCATGTTCCAGGTGCCGATCAGCGAGCCGACGGCGAGCAGGATGAAGATGGCGCCCATAGCCGCGCTGACCCCGCCGACAATTGCGTCGGCTACTGCGGCCACCGTGTAACCGTTCTTGAACGCGATCAGGCTGGCGAACGAGGCGCTGAGGAGCAGTGCCACCTGCAATGGACCTTCGGTGGCATCGACCCCGAACAGGGCTATCGTCATGGCGATCAGGCCGATCAGCACCAGGACCG
>DATHUM010000271.1:0-19379 GCA_035462225.1 Jiangellaceae bacterium
GGGTCGTGGAGCTACGACCCGATGGCCGCTTCAGGCGGTCGCCGGGGCGGCACGGCTGGTGGTCCGGGCCCGCCAGATGACCACGGCAAGTGCTCCGAGGCCGAAGACCACGGCGGCAAAGCCCACCAGGCCGCCAAGGACGGGGATCAATGCCAGAACTCGCAGGAGTCCCCAGCACACCAGGAAGGCCAAGATCCATGCCATCGGCTCGCGGAGGATACTTCGGCCGACAATCCACGCCGTTGCGCTGTACCCGATCGCGTAGAGAAGCCCTAGTGCTGCCAGGACGCCCAGCCCTAGTGGAATCCCGACGATCGTCACCAAGGCGATGATGCCCAGAATGGGCAACCCGAAGAACGCGAGCAGCCCCCATCCGATCGATGGGCCGATGCCGGTCCGACCCGCCTCCACGATCCTGTTGGCACCCCTCCCCACCAGCCACAGCAGGACCAGCCCGATCACGAACGTCGACACCGACACGGCAAGCCACCAGGCTAGTCGGCCGGCCCAGCCGAATCCCTCCCAGTTGAAGTTGGTCTGGATCCGCTTGGTTTCCCCGCCGATTGTCGCCCCGGAATCGACCACGGGGGCCCGCTGGGACACCACGTCTCCAGTCACGTTGGCGCCCTCGCGCAGCTCCACGCGGCCGTTGAAGACCATCACGTCCCCGTTCACTTGGCCGGAGATGGTGACCGGAGCGTCGAATGCGGTCAACGATCCGTCGACCGTGCCATCCACGGTGGACGAGCCGTGGAAGAGGACTAGGTCGCCTACCTGTTCCCCTTCCGCTACGTCGGCTCGGCCGGACAAGACCACGAAGGCCTCACGGTCCTCGCCATCCTGCGCCCACGCCGGCGCTGCCAAACCGACCACAAACAGGCCGCAAAGCCCGACAATGATAGAGGGGCGCATAGCGATCACCTCCAACTCTTCACCATCATTCTCTACCTGCAGTCAACACCGGGGCCTGATCACCCGCGAGCGCGCAACTCCGACGCCGCCGCGAGTACCTTCCGACTGACCCCGGACGGCCACCAGCAGCGTGCCGCAGCCCGTGCGATCATCGACCAGGCCCACCAACGACTCGCCCGACAGCTTGGCAACGCGGACCTGGACGACCTGAACGCCGTCCTGACCGAGATCACGATCTAACCGGTGCGGCCCTGCTGACATCCGATAATCAGAAGGCTCGTGCCGACCAGTTTCTCCTGCCTTGACGCCTAAGAGGGGTGGCTCCCGGTAAATACGTGTTCACACACGCGCGTGGCCTGTTCATTGACCGTTCGCCTCGGTGCCGCGGCCTGTCGCCCGGCGAGGATCAGCACACATCCCGAGATCAGGTTGAGCGCGACAGCGGCACTGACCAGCGGTGCGCGAGACCTTCGTCCCCAAGTCACCGGTTCGACCATTGTCCCGCCGAGAACTCCGGCCCCAACGGCGGCGCATACTCGCCTCGGCCATGCTTGGCCGGGGTGGGATTGGAGCGCGGCCACGATTGCCGCCACCGGCATTGGCCACGGCGCTGACAGGCCGCTGCCCAGACCCAGTCGTAGGTGGACCGGAACGCGACCGGGCAGGCGTTGCCCCAGCGGTTCACCTGGAATGCTCTCGCGCACGGAAACACAAGCTCCGAACACCGTGGCGCCCGCAAGACCCGCAGCCGCAGCCACCAATCCACGGTCGACCATGATGACCTCCTACGCTGGTGCTACATTGTCCGCCGCTGAAACGGAAGTTGGGAGAGCTTCCTGGCCGACGAGATGTGCGTGCTCCGGACCCCTTTCATGGCGTGACGCCGCGGCGGCTTCGCCCGGACAGAACGGACCGCTTCGAGGTGGACGAGAGGAGGCCAGCGAGTGTGTGATGAGCCGTCGTCATTCCAGGCCTCGCGCGAAAGCACGCGGGCTCGCCTCGGCGGACCACCGCCGCGCCAGATGCCAGTCGGTGCACCACAAGGCCCAGACAATGAAGAGGACCTGAAGCGGCAGTCGCAGCCACGAGTAAACGCCGCCCGGCTGCCCGTCGACGTCGATGTCCGCGACGGCGACATACACGTTCGCGGGGAAGACGCCGACGAAGTAGACAGCGAGTGCGAGGCCGGCCCAGCGCCGCCACGGATGCCTGGCTAGCAGTGCCGCACCAAGCATTATCTCGATTCCACCGGTGGCCGCGACGAGAGCCTCCGCGGCGGGAACCCACTCTGGGAGGTGCTGGATGAACGGCGTGGGCATGAGCCAGTGAGCTATCCCGGCGAAGATCATCGCAGCAGCCATACCGAATCGGGCGGCACGTCGCGTTGAGCTCGAGCTGGTTGGGCGAAACGCGGCCAGAAAGGCGACTGTGGCGAATATGAGAACAAGGAGAAAGATCATTCGGATCACGTCCAAGGAGAGAGGAGGGACTGGGTAGCAAAGCCGTTCAATGCCGGTCGGCGGGACGGGGCGGTCATGCTGCACCGGGGCCAGAGTCTGCGGCGGAGCCGATGAGGCGCTCGATCGCGTCGTCCCAGGTGACCGGCAAGGCTGAACCGGAGACAGTCCAGGTCGCGAACTTCGTCGGTCCCATGTGCGGCCGGAGCTTCCCCATCACGCCGAGGTGGGGCATCGTCCGTACGAAAGCGTCGAGGGCAGCCTGGTCGTGCCACGCCGACAGGGTCCAGAACGTCCCCTTCAGCGGTTGGGCGAGCAGGCTGTAGCCGACGACTCCGTTCGTCCGACCCAACTGGCGGACCACGGACAGGGTGAGACCCATGAATCGTGGCACGGTCCGGCGGGACTTCAGGGGAAGCCGGGACGCCATCACTAGATAGCTCCGATCGGGTCGGGCTGTGGCGACGGTGCGCCAGGGGATCGCCGGCATCTCACACCTCCGGATGCGAGCACACCGGGTTCTCGCGCAAGGGACGGACGAGACGCTCGTACCTGGGACGCAGGGCGAGCCAGTAGATGCGCCGTAGCAGGCGCGGTTGACTGGCGAGCAGCTCGGCGCCCTCGGCGGCCGAGGCGTGGTCGAGCACCCACGGACCCGCGAAGACAATGGCTCGCTGGCCGACCAGCTTCCAGGCGGCCTTGCCGAGCTCCTCGTACTCAGTCGCAGTGAACGTGGCGGAGTACCGGGGGAATGCAACGGCCTCCTCATGTCCGGTGTGGGCGTCCACGATCGCCTGCAGGGCCCGGGTGGCCTGAACGGCCTCGTCGCGTTCGCGTTCCCATCTGCTGCGACCGGAGGCCGCGGCCAGACCGCCCAGGCTCTCTCGCGCGACGGCGAGCCGATCCGCGAGCATGCGGTGTTCCCCGTCGAGTTCGCCCTCGGCGTCGGCGAAGGACGGGTCCCGGGCGAGCAGAGCAGGGTAGATGACCGCGTCTTCCGCGCGATGGTGATCGTGGATGGCGCCCTCGTAGCCGGCGTACCACCCGGCGAGCCTGCCGAGCCGCGCTGCGTCGGTCGGCTGTGCCGCGCCGACGAGCTCGACCAGGCGGGCAGCGTCCATGCGCATCGAGCGGTGCTCGAGGTAGCTAACCCGAAGATCCGGTCTGGACTGTCCGGTCATGTTGACCCCTAGCGTCGCGTTGGGCACTCGTCTGATGTCTCGACGCTAGGCTCAAGCCGGCTCGGCTGGCGCCGGTGAAATTGCCGGGATCCCGGGCGATCCCCAGCTACTCCAGCCGCAAGCTCGCCAGCTCACTGCGAGAGCTGATCCCGAGCTTGGTGAACACATTACGGAGATGGAAGTCGATCGTGCGCGGGCTGAGGAACAGCTGTGCCGCAACGTCGCGCGTGGAAAGTCCCCGGCCGACGAACCGTGCGACCTGGACTTCCTGGGGCGTGAGCTGGCGCAGCCGCGACGGGTCCCGCTCACGCATGGTCTGCCCGCATGCTCTGAGCTCGACCCGTGCACGCTCCGCCCAGGCTGCGGCCGTGAGGGACTCGAAGACATCGAGTGCGGCTGCCAGTTGGCCCCGTGCTTCGACCCGACGCCGGGCGCGGCGCAAGTGCGCGCCGTACGCCAATCGGGTGCGCGCCTGCTCGAACGGCCGGTGTGCGTGTTCGTGGTGCTCGAGCGCCTCCTCGAAACGCGCCCGGGCAACCTGCCCCTCCGAGAGCAGACCGTGGCAGTGCGCCACCCTGGCCAGCGCCCACCGCGCCGCCGAGGCGTCCGCGAATGCCTCCAACAGCTCCAGCCACCGTTGCGCGTCACGGCGCCGGCCCGCCTGTACGGCCGCCTCGACGCGGTCGAGCGATGCCAGTCCAGCCACCACCGGATGGTCCAGCTGCTCAAGCAGGGTCACCGCGGAGGCCGGACGTGCCGTCGCGATCTTCTGAACGGCGCGGGCCCACCGAACGACGTCCTGAACGGCGAGCTGGAAGATGCCGAGCGGGTGCGCGGTGGCGATCTCCTCAGCCTCGAGGACCCGAGCGTCGAAAGCGTCATCCTCCCCGTGCCACGCTGCGATCAGAGTGAGCCACGCCATCGGCAGGGCGGCCAGCTCCGGCCGCCCGGTTGCGCGTGCCAGTCGCACCGCCTCGGCGGCACTGGCGACAGCCGCCGTCCATCGGCCGGTGACCAGTTCCGCCTGCACCAGCCGCGACAGCGAGAACAGCAGGTCGCTAACGGCACCGGCCGCCCGCGCGCGGGCCACGACCCGGGAGTTGAGCCGGTACGCCGCCTCGTCGTCGCCCACGTATAGTGCGTGATGCGCAGCAAGCGAGAGCAACTCGGGCTCGTCCAGCCGCTCTGACCGCTCGATGGAGCCCCTGAGCAGACGGACGGCCGAGGCAACGTCGCCGTCCAGGAACCGCAGGAATCCCGCGAGCTGGTCTGCGAAGAGCCGGTCGTGCAGATCATCGGAAGGCTCCAGCCGCGCGTCGATCCGGGCCAGCTCCGCTCCGGCGTCGCCATCCGAGCTGAGCCAGGCTGCCTCGGCCCCAGCAGCCAAGATCCTACGCGCCAGTGCGGTGTCCACCCGTGCAGCGTCCGATGCCGCTTCGACGAGGAACCGCTCGCCTGCCGCCGGTGAGCCAACGCTGATTTCGAGCCAACCCCGCAGCTGGCCGATGTCAGCCCGCAGCATGGGCTCGGATGCCAGTGGACGCGCCGCCTGCAGCAGCCGCGCGACTTGGCCGAACTCGCCGACGAGCCACGCGTTGTTGGCGGCCGATACCAGCAATCGGCACCGTACGGCAGGCGCAGGGCTGAGTTCGGCGGCACGCTCCAGAGCCGCACGCGCCGCCTCGAATCCGCCCCGGCCGCGGGCCCGCTCGGCGGTTTCTTCGAGCATGCGGACGACGTCCTCATCGGGTTCAACCGCGGCAGCGGCCAAATGCCAGGCCCGCCGATCGGCATCACCGCTGGACTCGAGCACGTGGGCGAGCGCCTGGTGCGCCCGTCGCCGCTCGCCGGCCGCCGCCGCCTGGTAGACCGCGGCCCTGATCAGCGGGTGGCGGAATTCGAGCCGGTCGTCACGGATGGTCACCAGACCGGCCCGCTCGGCATCATCGAGGGCCTCGCTCGCTGCGCCCAGCGCCGTCGCTGCCGCGATGACCGTGGCGAGCCGTCCCGTCTCCTCTGCCGCGGCAACCAGTAGCGCCGTGCGGGTCGACTCCGGAAGCCGGCTCGTCCGGTCGGCGAACAGTTGCTCGACATTCCGGGACAGAGGCAGCCGTGCCGGGAGCGGTTCCGATCCGGACAACTGACCCGGCGTGAGCATGGACGGCAGTTCCAGCAGTGCGAGCGGGTTGCCTGCGGTGCCCTCGACCAGTTGGTCACACACCTCCCCGGACACTGACGTGGCCACTCGCTCCTCAAGCAGGGCTGCGGCCGTCTCCCGGTCCAGACCGGCGAGCCGGAGCTCCGGCAGCCCCACGGCGCGGAAGCTCCGGCCGTCTTCGCTGTCGTCGCGAGCCGCGAACAGGACGACGACCCGTTCGGCCTCGAGCCGCCGGGCAACGAAGAGAAGGACCGTGGCCGAGGCGTCGTCGAGCCAGTGCGCGTCGTCGATCAGACACAGCACCAGCGATTCTTCGGCCACATCGGAGAGCATGCCGAGTACGGCCACAGCGACTAAAAAGCGATCTACGCCATCACCCTGCTCGATGCCGGTCGCTACCCGCATCGCTCTTGCCTGGTGAGCAGGAAGCCGGCGCTGGAATCTCATGACCGGACGCAGCAGCTGATGCAGGGCAGCGAAGGCGAGCTCAGACTCCGACTCGACCCCACGGACCCGAAGGACGTGGACGTCACTCGCTGCACGCGCAGCTTCCTCGAGCAGCGCCGACTTTCCGACACCGGCCGGCCCGCGGACCATAAGAACGCCACTACGCGAGGTACGCGCCCGGTCCAGCAGGGTCGCGATGACCGACAATTCGGCACTTCTGCCCAAGAGACCCAAGCCCTAGAGTGTAGGGGACGACCCGGGGGGGTCGAATGAGCAGGGCGGCCCGGTATCGGCTGGTCGCCGCATTGTATGGCAGCCAGTTCATCCCGCTCGCGTTCTTCCTGTACGGACTGAGCGCTGTACTCAGGGAGCGCGGCGTCCCGCTCGAGCGGATCGGGTTGATCCAGTTGGTCGCCTTGACCTGGGTGGTGAAGTTCGCTTGGGCACCCCTCGTCGACCGGTGGGGATCGCGGCGATTCGGCCACTACCGCCCGTGGCTGATCGCGACCCACTCGCTCATGGTCCTTGCTCTTCTCGCCCTCAGCCGACTTGACGTGGTGCGCCACCTGCCACTGGTCATCCTGCTCATGGCCGGGCTCGCAGTGGTCTCAGCCACTCAAGACATCGCTACCGACGCAACGGCGGTCCGGCTGCTCAAGCCGTCGGAGCGCGGCATCGGCAACGGCATCCAGAAGGCCGGGGGTTTCCTCGGCCTCATGCTTGGCGGAGGCGGTGGGCTCCTGGCATACCACCGCTGGGGATGGGCCTCAGCGATGGTGCTGCTGGCCGCGCTCACCGCGGCGCCGCTGCCGCTGCTGCTGGCCTACCAGGAGCAGGGGGCCCCGGACTTCTCACGGCGACACAAGGTGTCCATGCGGACCCTGGTTGGCTTCTTCCACCAACCCGGCGCCGTCCGGTGGGCGTTTGCCGTCCTGCCCCTGTATCTCGCTGGGATCGCCATTGCGTACCCGCTCGTCACGCTGATGCTCGTCGACTACGGCTGGCCATTGGACACGATCGGCACCGTGTGGATCATCGGCGGCGGGGCCGTCGCGATGGTGGCCGCCCTCGCCGCCGGCGGCCTTCTCTCTGCCATCCGCCGACGACCGGCCCTCATCGGACTCGCCGTCATACAGCTGGCCGCTATCGCCGCCCTGCTGCTGGTGGCACGCAGCACCGGCGGCGCACTCGTCGGGCTGGCCGCCGTGGTGCTCCTCAGCGGCGCCTACGCGGCAGTCGGGACCGCCGTGTACACGATCAACATGGACCGAAGCCGGACCGACTCGGCAGCGACCGATTACACCGTCCAGGACTCCTTCGTGCACCTATGCACGCAGGTCGCGGGCGCGGTCGGCATCGTGCTAGCCGGAATTCTCGGCTACCCGACGGTCCTTACCGTGGCCGTGCTTCTCGGCCTGGGCGGCGTGGCGGTCGCAGCCCGAGTATTCCAAGAGCAGCCGACCGCAGTCACGCCCCCGCAACAGAATAGGGGCACGTGACAGGCATTAGAGCGCGACGGCAACCCCAAGCATGACGACCTGTCCCTGAGCAGAGCAATCACCGAAGGCGGCGTCATCGCGGGATCCTCGCGAGGCGAGTCGCCAGCCAGACTCACGCTTCTCCCTCGTCAACGAATCCCGGTGGTTTCACCGGCGCGCCCAGTGTCCTGTGTGACGCAGTGTCGAAGCGTCCAGATCGAGAGCCATACCCGAGCATCGGAGTCGCCATGTCCAGATTGCTGTTTATCGTCGGTGCGGGAGCCGCTCGTCACCCGTGGCGGGTGATCACGGGCTGGCTACTCGCTGCCATCTTCATCACCGGCCTCGCTGGAGCATTCGGAGGCACGTTCCACGATACGTTCGCCATCCCGGGCAGCGAGACCCAACGCACCAATGACCTGCTCGAAGAGCGTTTCCCTGGGATGTCGGGCACCTCGGCTCGGGTCGTTGTACATGCCGACGGCCGGCATGATCCGGCAGTGCTCGACCGCATGGCTGCGGAATTGGGCGCGATCGACCACGTGACCTCCGTGTCACCTGCGGCGGTCAGCATTGACGGATCGACGGCTTTCGTCACCGTGCAGTACGACGTCCCGGTCACCAGCTTTGAGGGCTCGGAGGGCCTCGAGGCCCTCGAGGGCGCAACCCACGCTGCCATCGACGCCGGGTACCAAGTCGAGTACGGCGGACCGGTCGCTGAGAGTGGGCAGGAGGTCAGCGGCCGGGCCGAGATGGTCGGGGTGGGCATTGCCCTGTTGATCCTGCTGCTGGCGTTCGGTGCCCTCATAGCGGCCGCACTGCCACTGGCCATCGCCGTCACCGGGCTGCTCACCGGCGTCGGCGGCATCACCCTGCTCGCCGCCCTCACTGACGTGTCGACCAACGCGCCGACACTGGCCACAATGGTCGGCCTGGGCATCGGTATCGATTACGCACTGTTCATAGTGACCCGCCACCGCGACGGGCTGGCCCAAGGACTGTCGGTACCGGAGGCAGCCGGCCGCGCCAACGGGACGGCCGGTCAATCGGTGATTTTCGCTGGCGGGACAGTCCTGCTGGCTTTGACCGGATTGCAGTTCAGCGGGGTGCCGGACTTCGCGACCATGGGCTATGCCACCGCCATCGTTGTGTTGGTCACGATGCTCGCCGCAGTGACGCTACTGCCGGCACTACTCGGCCTGCTGAAGCTGCGCGTGTACAGCCGCCGGAGCCGGCGGGCCGGTCACCTCGAGTCGACAATGTCGCACTCACGCACGGCAGCACGGTTCGCCCGCATGGTCGGTCGCCGTCCCGTGTGGTGGCTGGTGGGCTCGACTGCCATCCTCGCGGCCCTCTCCATCCCCGCCTTGTCGATGCAGATCGGTCAAAGTGACGCTGGCAACGAGGCAGACACCACAACCGTTCGAGCCGCGTACGACCTGGTTGCCGACGGGTTCGGTCCCGGTACGAACGGCCCGCTGCTGGTCGGAGTCGACCTCGCAGCCCTGGGCGGCGAAGCCCGGTTGAGCGGTCTCCTCGAGAACGTCTCGGCGACCCCGAACGTGGCTGCGGTAAGCACCCCAGTGATCTCACCCGACGGCTCCTCGGCAGTGCTGACGGTGACTCCGGAGACAGGCCCACAGGACCCCAACACCACGCAACTGGTGGCGGACCTGCGTGCCGAAGTCCTTCCAGACGGGGCAGGCATTACTGGCTGGACGGCCGCCATGGTCGATCTGACCGACGTGCTCGCGGAACGGCTCTGGCTGGTCATCGCCGTCGTCATCGGGATGTCCCTACTGTTGCTGACCATCGTGTTCCGGTCGATCGTGGTGCCGATCAAGGCGGCTGCGGTGAACCTGCTGTCCATCGGCGCCGCGTACGGCGTGATGACGCTCGCCTTCCAGACCGATCTCGGCGCGAGCCTGCTCGGCCTGCCCGGTGAGGCACCAATTGCGGCGTACGTGCCGGTCCTGATGTTCGCGGTGCTGTTCGGGCTGTCCATGGACTACGAGGTGTTCCTGCTGAGCCGGGTCCGCGAGGAGTACCGCCGGACCGGTGACAGCCGGGGAAGTGTGGTCACCGGTCTCGCCTCGACCGCACGGGTAATCACCTCGGCCGCGTTGATCATGGTTGCCGTGTTCCTCGGGTTCGCCTTCGATCCGAACGTGGTCATCAAGATGATCGGGGTCGGCATGGCAGCCGCGATCGCCATCGACGCAACCTTGATCCGGCTCGTGGTCGTGCCCGCAGCCATGGCCCTGCTGGGCCCTACCAACTGGTATCTCCCCAGTTGGCTCGAGCGAATCCTTCCGAGGCTCGACCCGCACGGCTCGTCGCTCGGGTCGGATGCACCGGATGAGCAGGAACGCAAGACAGTACTGGTGGGCTGACACATCGGCCGCACCGCCCCGTCCAAGCCAAATGGGGCGGTGCGCCGTACTACGTGACGCCCAGCGGGTCCGCAGGTGGTGACGCCGCGCAGTTGTGGCGGGCGGGCCGGTGCATGGTTTCGCCAGGCTCGTGAGGTATCGAGGATGTGATGTTAGCGCTTCGATGACGAGATACCCCATGGGGTAAGGGCCTTCGCCCCTGCCCGTTGCAGCGGGTGGCAGCGGACGATGGCGTTGTGAGTATGTGGAGCGGGAGTAAGAGGTAGCGATGAAGCGACTTGTGGTTCTTGGGTCTGGTACTGCCGGCACCATGGTGGTCAACAAGCTTCGGCCCCATCTGGACCGCGCCGATTGGTCCATCACTGTGGTGGATCAGGACGACGACCACCTGTATCAACCGGGCTTGTTGCTGCTTCCGTTCGGAGTCTATGAGCCCGAAGAGTTGGTCAAGCCTCGCGTGCGATTCATCCCCGACGGGGTGGACCTCGTGCTGGGAGAGGTCGACCGGGTCGACGCTGACGCGAACAGTGTGCATCTGGCCGACGGCCGTGAGCTCGGGTACGACTACCTCGTCATCGCCACGGGCACGTCCCCGCGCCCGGACCACACGCCAGGCATGGCGGAGGGCGAGTGGCACAAGAGCATCTTCGAGTTCTACACCCTCGACGGCGCGATCGCGCTGCGGGACAAGCTTGAGTCCTGGGAGGGCGGTCACCTCGTGGTGCACGTGGTGGAGATGCCGATCAAGTGTCCGGTCGCGCCCCTGGAGTTCACCTTTCTCGCCGATGCGTTCTTCGCCGAGCGGGGTATGCGCGACCGTGTCGAGATCACCTACGTCACGACCCTGGAGGGTGCCTTCACCAAGCCGATCGCCTCGCGGCACCTCGGCGGGATGCTCGTCGATCGCGAGATCGCGATCGAAGGCGACTTCGTGGTCGACCGCGTGGACCCTGAGACCAGAACACTGGTCTCGATGGACGAGCGCGAGGTCCCGTTCGACCTACTTGTCACCGTGCCGCTCAACATGGGTGCGGACTTTGTCGCTCGATCCGGGCTCGGCGACGAGCTGAACTATGTGCCGGTGGACAAGCACACCCTGTTGTCCAGGACCCACCGCAACATCTTCGCCATCGGCGACGCCTCTGACATCCCGGCCTCCAAGGCCGGCTCGGTCGCCCACTTCTCGGTCGAACTGTTCGCGAAGAACTTCCTGGAGCACGTGCACGACCGACCGATGACGCACCCGTTCGACGGACACGCGAACTGCTTCATCGAGTCGGGTCACGGCAAGGGCCTGCTGTTCGACTTCAACTACGACACCGAACCCTTGCCCGGCAAGTATCCGATGCCCGGCATCGGACCGTTCACGCTGCTCGAGGAGAGCCATATCAATCACTGGGGCAAGCTCGGGTTCCGCTGGGCGTACTGGCACCTGCTGCTGCCCGGCCGGCCCATGCCCGTCCCAGCACTGATGTCGATGGCCGGCAAGCGCCGCGAGCCCGTTGGCACCGTCTCGAGTCCAGAAAGGTAGGCGGACCATGCCTGTAACCGAGATCAACAGCCATCAGATCCATGTCGACGACGAAGGCTTCCTGACCGAGTACGACGAGTGGGACGAGAACCTCGCCGTGGTGCTCGCGAACCAGATCGGCATTGAGTTGACCGATGCCCACTGGAAGGTCATCCGGTTCCTGCGCGAGGACTACAAGACCCAGGGTGATACGGCGACCACCCGTCGCGTTCAGGCCGTCGGCGGAGTGCCGGTCAAGGAGCAGTTCGCGCTGTTCCCGAAGAAGCCGGCGAAGAAGATGGCCTACATCGCCGGTCTGCCCAAGCCGCACGGCTGCGTGTGAACGGAGAACCGACTATGACAACCATCGAAACCCACCCGGCGATCGTGCCGAACTTCGACGAGGAGACCGGCAGTGGTCGCAAGCTCGCGATCATTTGCTCCAAGGGAAACCTCGACATGGCCTACCCCGGCCTGGTGCTCGCCAACGCCGCACTGGGCGAGGGCGTGGAGACACACATGTTCTTCACCTTCTGGGGCTTCGATATGATCACCAAGACCCGCATGGACAACCTGCAGTTCAGCCCCGCCGGAAACGCGGCCATGCACCTGCCGATCGGTGACGCGCACCTGCCGCAGGCCCTGGCGCCCCTGCCGGGCATGACGGCCATGGCCACCAGAAAGCTCAAGAAGTCGATCGCTGAACTGGGTGTGCCCGAGGTGCCCGAGTTTCTCGACCAGATCGTCGCGGCCGGCGGCCACCTCTGGGCGTGCCGGATGTCGGCCGACATGAATCACCTGGTCGAGGCGGACCTGCGGGACGATGTCGAAGGCATCATCAGCGCGTCCGACTTCATCGAGAAGACCGAAGGCGCCCAGTTGCTGTTCATCTGACCAGGGCAGCAGTACCCCGGCGGCCGATGCTACCCGGCCGTCGGACCCGGAGTTCTACCTGGCCGGCTCGGCTCGACACATCGCATCCAGCGCTCGGCAGCGTCGTAACGCAAGGGCTGGCCTCTAGCGCCAATCCGCCCCAGAGTCTGGTGTCGTCAGCCTCGCTCTCTACAAGTGGGGTCGAAAGGAGGTTTCTCGGGCCGGGCAGGAGGTACGACACGTGTGGAGATGCCTGTGTGCGGTCTAGACCCAGCCGCCTAAGGGCAAATTGGGACTACCGAGGCCAGGTGGAACCATGGGTCATGGACATTGGTCTCACGCGACGGCGCTCCCGGGTGAACCCGGGAGTGTGTCGAGAGCGCGACATTTTGTTTTCTCCCACCTCGTCGAGCATCGCCTGCCGCACCTGGTCGATGACGTCCAGTTAGTGGCGAGCGAGTTGGCGGCGAACGCGGTGCGGCACGCGCGAACGCCCTTCAGGGTGATCTTGGAGAAGGCGAACGACTCGGTGAAGCTGAGCGTGCAAGATGGCTCGCCCTCACGTCCTGCCCAAGTCGCTTCGAACGACCTGGACACGACAGGACGTGGCGTCTCGATCGTTGAGCTGGTGAGCCGCGAGTGGGGCGTCGCCGACGGTCCTGGTGAAGGCAAGTCGGTCTGGGCATCGTTCGCAGCGCGATGAGATACCCGGATACCCCTTGCTCCTCGGTCACGAACCTGGCGCGGCGGTGGCGGCGTGGAGATCGCGGGCGATGTGTGTGGCCCACGCGTCGATCGCGGGCCAGTCACGGAAGTCCCCCGCCGGGATCGAGGTTCGGGCCGCCGGCATGTGGCGCACCATCCGCTCGCCGAGCCCGACCGGTGGGGCGTCGGGGTCCCACGCGCCGAAGAACACTCGCTCGCCGCTCGAGTGGACGAGGTCGCTGAGCTCGTCGAACTCCTTCGGGCGGGTCGCCTCGAAGATGTCGCGGCCCTCCTCGTCGACGAGGTCGGTGCCCAACGGACCGCTGCTGAACAGCCATACGGGCCGCTCAGCGAGCAATCGGTGGTGGCGTTTGATGAACCGGGTGGCGTCCTTCAGCCAGTGGAACATGTAGGCCGCAGCCCCGATGACGAACGCGTCGTAATCGCTGAGCTCTCCCACCTCGGCTATCGGACGTGCCTCGGCGGACAGCCCTGCCTCGCGCAACGCGGCGGCGATCCTCTCAGCAATCCCGGCAGTGGCGCCGTGCCGGCTGGCATAGCCCACAAGAACCTTCATCATCTTCCTCCAATCGTTCAGCTCCCGATCGATTGCAGCCGGTCGTGAGCACGGGCCGCCGTCAGTGCAAGCGCGAAGTTCGCGAAGGCGAATGTCGCGAGACCGATCACCACCCAATCGCTGGTCAAGCCGATTAGACTGGCCAGCGGCACGCCAGGGACCAGGCCCAGGTAGCCCAGGACCGCCCCGGCGAGGAACCACGGCCAAGCCGCGGCCAAGGCTCGGCCGGTACGGCCGACTCGGCGCGGCGGAACTGTGCCGATGCGGGTGGCCACCGTGCCCACGACGAGTCCCATGATCGGCGGCGCGATGCCGCCACCGACCAGCAACAGCAGCACCGAGAGGCCTATCAGCGCCAGTCCGCCGTACCGGCGATGGGCGAACCAGATCGACCAAGCGGCCACCGCGAGCCCCACGGCCACCGCGAGAACGCCGGTGACGAACAGATTGGGGATCAGCGTCATGGCCGGCTCACCGGACAGGATCTCCATGGCGGCCGCGTCCGGCCACGACATGATGAACAGTCCGTCCGGTTCCACCGGCCCCTGCAGGACCTCCCCGATGCCGTGCTCCACACCGGCCAGGCCCACAAGAGTGCCGAGTACAGCGACCGTCACGCGGGTCGCGCCTTCCCGGCCCTCGGACCCGGCGATGTGTTCAGTAGGCAGGCTTGCGACCGTCGCCATCGCGACCACCTCACCACCAGAATCCGCCCCGATTCAGGATGGAGAGCAGGGTCGTTGGTCTCCCGTCGGCAGGTCGTCAGCCCTGCCTTGCGTTGATCGTGTGACGAATCTGTCGATTGCCGGATTGAAACTTCACAACGATCAGCGAGAGGCGCCGGCACGTGCATTGGACGCGCTAATCCGGCAACGCCACGACTGCGTCCACCTCGACGAGAGTGTCGGGGCCCTTGCCCAGCCGGGAGACCAACAGCACCGTGATGGCGGTCCGGACCGTCGCCCATTCGGCAGGCACCGCCTGAAACCCCTCTGTTGGGTCGACGGTGTCGACGAGCGCGATCGTCAGCTTCGCGACGTCCGAGGGCGTCGCCCCGACCGTGGCCAGGATGGTGTCGAGGTTTTCGAACACCTGCCGGGTCTGTCCTGCGATTCCCTCGGCCAGGTGGCCCGAGGCATCGATGCCGTTCTGTCCGCCGATGTAGAGCGTGCGCCCCGCGGGCGCGATCGTCGCCTGAGAGAACGCAGGGGACTGGAAGAGTCCCTCAGGGTTGATCCGCTCGATCGTCATCTGTCCTCCTTCAGTCGTGCGCGACGGGCGCGCATTCTCACGCTGTTGCCGTTCCTCGGCATCGAGTTGCAGCGCCGGGTAGTGCCACTCTTACCCGAATAGCGGACAGAAACGGTCCGCTAGATTCGGCAAGGTGGGCGATGTGGACGCGCTACGCGGCGAAGAGCGGGGTACGACCGAACGGGTGCTCATCCTGCTCGGGCTGCTGCAACAGCGCCCGGTCTGGACCGGACCCGAACTCGCCGACCGGCTCGGCGTCACTCCGCGCACGGTGCGGCGTGATGTCGAGCGGCTGCGCACACTCGGCTATCCGGTGCATGCCAGCCAGGGCGTCGGCGGTGGATACCAGCTAGGCCCGGGGCAGGACCTGCCGCCGCTGCTGCTGGACGACGAGGAGGCGATCGCCACCGCGGTCTCCCTGCTCGCCGGTGCCGGTGGCGCGGTCGCCGGCGCCGCCGACGCCGCGCTGCGGGCGCTGACCAAGCTCGACCGGGTGCTACCTACTCGGTTGCGGCACGAGGTGCGCGCGCTCTCCGGCTCGGTGGAGTCCTTCGGCGCAGGCCGCACAGCGGTCGACCCCGAGGTGCTCATGACGCTGGCCAGAGCCTGCCGCGACCAGGTCGAGGCCGGGTTCGACTACCCGTCCGAGGCCGGGACGCGACGGCGGCGGGTCGAGCCATACCGCCTGGTGACCTCCGGCCAGCGCTGGTACCTGCTTGCCTACGACCTCGATCGCGACGACTGGCGAAGCTTCCGGGTCGACCGGATGACCGATGTGTCCGCACGCACCTGGCGCTTCCGCCCCCGCGCGGCGCCGGACCCAGCAGCGTACGTGCAGGAGGGTGTGGCGAGTCGGGTCTACCCGCACCAGGCCCGCTTCCTCGTCCAGGCGCCGGCCGACACGGTACGCGCGCAGATCCCGGCGTCGGCGGCCGTGGTACGACAGCGCGGGAATGGGCAATGCGAAGTGATCAGCGGCGCCGCCAGCCTCGACTTCGTGCTCATGCACGTGCTCCTGCTTGGGCACGAGTTCGAGGTGCTCGACCCTCCAGAGCTCAGGAGGCGATCTCGCGCGCTGGCGCGCAGGTTGCTGTCCGCCGGTGCCTCGACCCCACCGGCGCCGGACAAGGAGTCATGAGCCGCGACCGCCCCTAACGAGGGACGGCTAACTGCGCAGCTCGGCCCAGACCTCTACCGGCGTCTCCTCCCCCATTTGCCCACCGAAAGTGGGAGATCGAAAGCCAGATGCGCGGCCAGGAACGCCAGCCCCAGCGTGACGAGGTCGAGGCCGCCGAGCGTGACGTCCAGCAGCGCGATAACGAAACAGATGAGTGCGATTACGGCGAGCATCAGGATCTCCTCCAGCTCGATGAACACCTGGTGATGGTGCGCCCCGTATCAGCCATCCGTGTGATCGTTTCCCGCTGTGGGGCATCCCAACCCTCCGAGCAGGTGCCGGCTGTGGGCCTACATTTGTCACATGTCGGAGCTTGCCGGTCCGCATACCGCACCAGGCGGACTTCTGGGTCGTCACAGCCAGTTGGCGGAGCTGGCTGGGATGCTGGGCCGGGCTGGGTCGGGCGGCCATTCGACGGCTGTCATCCGGGGTCGTGCGGGCTACGGAAAGAGCGCGCTGTTGGGTGAGGTAGTGGCGCGGGCGAGCGCCGATGATTGGAGATGCCTGCCTGTCAGTGGTGTCGAATCCGAATCCGCCTTGGCCGGCGCAGGGTTGCTGGCTGCACTGACGCCGTTGCGGGAGTACGTGGCCGCGGTGCCGGCTGCCCAGCAAGAGGCCTTGGGGGCCGCGCTCGGTTGGCGGGCGGTGACCTCGTTCGCGGACCGTTTCCTGGTCGGCGCGGCGACGCTGAGCGTGCTGTCAGCAGCAGCGGCCGACCGCCCGGTGCTGATAGCGGTCGACGATGTGCAGTGGGTCGATGTGGAGTCGGCTCAAGCGCTGGTGTTCGCGGCCCGTCGGCTTGTGCACGATCGCGTCGCCGTGGTGCTGACCCACCGCGTCGGGGTTCCGCTGCGCGTGCCACTGGACGGGTTCGGCATCATCACGGTCGACGGCCTGCCGCCCGACGCGGCGCGCGATCTGCTGGGGCCCGGCTTCTCCGACGGCGTGGTCGAGCGGTTGGTCGACGAGACAGACGGGAATCCACTCGCGCTGTTGGAGTGCAGGCGGGCGCTGGCCCGAGCGGAGCGGGCTGGTGCGGCGCCGCTGCCGCGAGTGCTGCCCGTTCCGGACCGGCTGCGAGACGTGTACAGCACCGAGCTCGCCGATCTGTCGGACGATGCCTGGCGGATGGCCGTGCTCTGCGCCGCCAGCGCGGACAGGTCGGCGGCACCGGTGTTCGCGGCCCTGGCCGCCGAGGGTCACGACCCGGATGTCTGCTTGGCCGACGCGGCGGGCCTGATGTCGGTCCACGGAGGAGCTCTCACTTTCCGGCATCCCCTGATCCGGTCGGCGGCCTGGGACCGTGCCTCAGCGGCGGAGCGACGCTCGGCACACCGGTCCTTGGCCGGCGTCGTCGGGGACGCCGCCGCCCGCGCCTGGCACCGAGCCGAGGCGACGCCCGGTTACGACGAGGCCTTGGCCGACGAGCTCGCGGCGGTCGCTGAGACGGATCGGTCTCGCCGCGGGTTCGCCGCTGCTGCCGCCGCGATGGAGCGCGCAGCCCGACTTACCGCCGACCGTTCCCGTCGCAACGAGTGGCTGGCTGCGGCGACCGAGGACGCCTACGTCGCGGGTGACTCAGCGCTGGCCCGCCGGCTGGCGAATGAGGTGCTGGGTTCTGACGCAGGGTCCGAAGCGCAGTCCCGGGTCCTGGTCACGCTGGGTCTCCTCGAGCAGCGCTACGGCACCTTGGCCCGCTCGCGGCGGCGCTTCGAGCAGGCCGCCGAGTCGGCCACCGGCCGCCTTCTGATTCGGTCGCTCTACGAGCTCACCCACGTCTGCCACGCCTTAGACGACTTCAGTGGCATGGTCGCGGCGGCCGACCGAGCCGCCGTGGTCGCCGACCGTAGCGACCCGGAGCAGGCCATGCTTGCGGACTACCTGCCCGGAGCGGCCCGCGTCATTGAGGGCAGGCCCGACCTCGGCGGGCCGCTGCTGCAGCGGGCGGTCGAGTTGCTCGAGTCTGCTCCAGAACTACGGGACGACCCGAGACATCTCACGGTCGCGCTCTTCTGCGCGTTCTGGCTCCGCGATTCGACGGTCGCGGTCGGTTATGCCGAGCGGCGGATCAGCCGGGCCCGGGAGACGGGTGCGCTGGGCATTCTCGCGTTCGGCCTATCGATCTACTCCGGTGGCCTGGCGTGGGCCGGCGACCACGTCAGGGCCTACGCAGTCGCCGGCGAGGCGGTGGAGCTGCTCGATACCCTCGGCTATGCGGCGGATCCAGGCGTCGCATGCGAGGTCGCGGCCGCAGAGCACGCCGCCCGCGGCATGCACGAGGACGCCGAACGGATGCTCGTCCGGGCTCGGCAATTCGCGGCGATCCACGACTTCGACCCCATGCCGCCTCACTTGGGTCGTGTTGTCGCCTTCTGTGCCTTCTGCCGTGGAGACCTCGATGAAGTCGTCCGGGTGCTCGAGGACCAGGTGGCCCGTTTCAATGGGGTCGGAGTCCTCCTGGAGCCGCTCGGTGTCGCGCCACTGTTGATCGAGAGCTACCTCGTCCTAGTGCGCGAGGAGGTCGGCCGGCGGCTCGCCGAACGGTTCGCAGCCGCACAGCCGGACCCGATGGCGCCAATCGTCGCCGCGATGGTCGCTCGGTGCCAGGCGCTGGTCGCCCGCCAACTCGACGAGGCGATTGCCGCCTTCGAGCGATCCTTGGCCTTTCACGCGCTGTTTCCAGACAGCTTCGAGGCCGCGCGCACCCAGTTGCTCTACGGCATGCGGCTGCGCCGGGACGGCCGCCGCGTCGATGCCCGCAAGCATCTCGAGACCGCCCGGGATGCGTTCGTGGCACAAGACCACACGATGTGGGCGGACCGTGCTGCCCAGGAGCTGGCCGGCACGGGGCAGCGAGCCCGCTCCCGCAGCACGACCCAGGAGCCGCTCACGTCGCAGGAGACGCGTGTGGCGCTGCTCGTTGCGCAGGGCCTGACCAACCGCGAGGTGGCAGCAGCGCTGTTCCTGAGCCCCAAGACCGTCGAGCACCATGTCGGTGCAGTGCTGCGTAAGCGCGGGCTGAGGTCGCGCACCGAGTTGGCGCGAGCCCTGGCGGTCGCCGCTGCGGTGGAACAGCCGGCCGTGGCCGGCGACATCGCCTGATTTTCGACCCTATTGCCGCGACGCGGCGACCGGCGGCCCGCCATTGGTGTCGGGTGGCTTGACCCCGTAACGCTGGGTGAGCATTCCGGCCCAGACGGTGCGCGAGAGTGGCGCGCCGGTCAACATCGCCACCGAGGCCACCCCGGGGGCGAGAGCCT
>DATHUM010000272.1:0-7552 GCA_035462225.1 Jiangellaceae bacterium
CGCCGAAAGGGGCGCCGACCACATCACTGCGGTCTGCCTGCTCGCAGCGCCGGAAGGCATCGCACACGTGCGGTCCGAGACGGCGCAGCTGCAGGTGCCCGTGACGGTCGTCACCGCAGGCGTGGACGAGCGGCTCAACGAACACGGCTACATCGTTCCGGGGCTGGGCGACGCGGGCGACCGCCTCTACGGCATCGCCGACTAGAGGTTCTTGACCGCGGCCACGAGTTTGGTAAGCGACTCCTTCGCGTCGCCGAACAGCAGCGTGGTCTTGGGGTCGTACAGCAACTCGTTGCTGATACCGGCGAAGCCGGGCCGCATCGACCGCTTCAGGAACACAACCGCCTTGGCTTGATCGACGTCCAAGATCGGCATGCCGTAGATGGGCGCGCCGGGGGAATTCCTGGCCGCCGGGTTCACCACGTCGTTCGCGCCCACCACAAGCGCCACGTCGGCGGTCCGTAACTCCGGGTTGGCCGCATCCATTTCCTTGAGCCGCTCGTACGGGACGTTCGCCTCGGCGAGCAGCACGTTCATGTGGCCTGGCATCCGGCCGGCCACCGGGTGAATGGCGTACGAGACGTCCACGCCACGGCTTTCCAGCAGGTCGGCCAACTCCTGCACGGTGTGCTGAGCCTGCGCGACGGCCAACCCGTATCCGGGCACCACGATGACCTTTCGCGCGAACCCGAGCAGGACGGCCACGTCCTCCGGGCCGGACGAGCGGACGGGACGGTCGGCCTCCGCGCCGCCGTCACCGCCGGATGCCGAGCTGAAGGCACCGAACAGGATCGAGACCACCGACCGCCCCATGGCCGCGGCCATCATCCGGGTCAGAATCGTGCCGGACGCTCCGACCAGAGTGCCACCGATGAGCAGAAGGGCGTTGCCGAGTACGTAACCGCTCGCCGCCACCGCGAGCCCGGTCATGGCGTTCAGCAGCGAGATCACGATCGGCACGTCCGCACCGCCGACGGGCAGCACCAGCAGGACCCCTACCGTGAGCGCGACCGCGCCGAGAACCGCGCCGAGCAGCAGGCTGTCGCCGTCGATGGCGTAAAGCCACACCAGCAGGCCCACGGTCACCACCAGTGACCCACCGAACAGCACCGGGCCGTTCGGCAGCAGCACCGGACGGGTCGTCATCAGCTCCTGCAGCTTCAGGAATGTGACGACCGAACCGCTGAATGCGATGCTGCCGATCGCGACTGTCGCCGCGGCGGCGGCCAGCGGGACGACCCGCTCCGCCTCGGACAGCTCCAGGTACGCCACGAGGGCGGCCGCACCGCCACCCACTCCGTTGAAGAGTGCGACCAGTTGCGGCATCGCGGTCATCGCGACCTTGCGTGCGGCCGGGACGCCGATGGCCACGCCCACCGCGATGGCGCCGAGGATCCAGGGCAGATTGTCGAGTTCGTAGACGATGAACGTGATGATCATTGCCGCTAGGGCGCCCACCGCGCCGACCAAGGTGCCCGCGCGAGCCGTCTTCGGCGACGACAGGCCCTTCAAGGACAGGACGAAACAGACCGCGGCGGCGAGATACGCCACTTGCGCCCAGGTCGGGATCACCGGGGTTCTCCCGTCTTGCGCACCTTGAACATCTCGAGCATCCGGTCGGTCACCACGAAGCCGCCGACCAGATTGAGCGTCGCGAGCACGATCGCAATCAAGCCGAGGGTCAGGGCGAACCCGGTTTCTGCCTGGCCGGTGACGATCACCGCGCCGACCAGGATGATGCCGTGGATGGCGTTCGCACCGGACATCAGCGGGGTGTGCAGGGTGCTGGACACCTTGGAGACGACCTCGAACCCGGTGAAGATCGCAAGCACGAAGATGGTCAGCAGGGCGATCGAGGGGTCCATCAGCCGTCCTCTCCGAGCAGCTGCCGTGCGGCCTCATTGCGCACGACGCCGTCGTGGGTTACGCACGTGCCCTCGACGATCTCGTCGGAGAAGTCCGGCGTCACCTCGCCGTCGGATGTCATCAGCAGTAGCAGCTCTGTGACGTTGGTCGAGTAGAGCTTGCTGGCGTGGACGGGTAGCTGACTCGGCACGTTACGGCCACCCCACACCATCGTCTGCCCTACTGTGACCTCCTCGCCCGGTACCGAACCCTCGACGTTGCCGCCGGACTCCGCAGCAAGATCGACTACCACCGAGCCCGCGGCCATACCTTCGACGGCGGCCCTCTCGACCAGCAGCGGGGCCTCTCGTCCAGGCACCGCCGCAGTCGTGATCAGCACATCGGCCGCCATGACGTGTGGCGCCAGCAGCTCGCGCTGAGTCTGAGCGCGTTCTTCGGTCATCTCACGGGCGTACCCGCCGGCACCTTCGAGGGTCGGCAGGTCGAGCTCGACGAACCGGGCGCCGAGGCTACGGACTTCCTCCGCCGCCGCGGCACGCACGTCGTACGCCTCGACCTGGGCCCCGAGCCGGCGTGCGGTGGCGATGGCCTGCAGGCCGGCCACACCCGCACCGAGCACGAGCACCTTGGCCGGCGGAACCGTTCCGGCAGCGGTCATGAATAGCGGGAAGAACTTGGGCAGCCGCTCTGCGGCGACGAGCACCGCCCGATAGCCGGCGACCAACGCCTGCGACGACAAAGCGTCCATGGCCTGCGCCCGCGAAATTCGGGGGATGAGCTCCATTGCGAACGACGTGATCTTGGCATCGCGCAGCGTGCGGATCAGGTCGATGTTCTGAGCCAACGGGAGAAAGGAGATTGAGACCGCGTCGACCCGGAGATCGCGCACCTGGGCTGCGCTGATCGGCTGCACCGATAGCACGACGTCCGCGCCGTCGAGCGGGTTCTCGGTGATCTCCGCACCGGCGTCGCGGTACTCCTCATCGGGCCGGTGTGCTCTCACGCCGGCTCCGGCCTCGACGGCTACCTCGAGACCCGCCCCGATCAGCCGGCGCACAACGTCCGGAACGAGCGCTACCCGGTGCTCGACGGGGTCAGTCTCCTTGACGACTGCGACCTTCATCACAGCGGACGCTATCAATGGGCGACCGCGCACCGGCAATGACCTTCGTCACAAGTCCGGATTCCTTAGTACCTTGTCCTCGCCGGACGGAGCCGCGGCGCTACCGGGCGAGGCACGACTGACCAGAATCGCCGAGCCCAGGACCGCAGCGACGAGCGACCCTAGAAGGACTCCGACCTTGGCATCGGCGGCTAGCTGGCTGGTCGGATCGAAGGCAAGGCCGGTGATGAAAAGCGACACGGTGAACCCGATGCCAGCCAACATCGCCAGCCCGACCAAGCGATCCCAGCCGATGCCGTCCGGCAGCCGCCCAAGGCCAAGCCGAACAGCCAGCCACGCCGCGAGAGTAATGCCGACCGACTTGCCGATTACCAGGCCGGCCACAACCCCCATGGTCACCGACGCGCCGAGCGCATCACCGAGCACGCCACCTCGCAGATCGATTCCGGCGTTGGCTAGCGCGAAGATCGGCAAGATGACATAGGCGCTCCACGGGTGCAGCGCGCTCTCTAGGCGCTCGGCCACCGGCACCGACTCGCCGAGCAGGAACCGGAATGTCCGCAGTTCCTCGGCGTCGAGGTGGTCCGGCGCATGTTCGCGGGCGTACTGACGGGCGTACTCCTGATCCAGCAGTGGTTTGGCCGGAGCGAGTAACCCCAGCACCACGCCGGCAATCGTCGCGTGCACTCCTGACTGGTAGGTGGCCAGCCACACGATCAAGCCGATTACGAGGTAGACCGACGCCGACCAGACTCGCACCCGGCGCAGCGCGATGATCGCCACGATGCCCAGCAGGGCCACCGCCAGCCAGCCGAAGGACACCCTTTCGGTATAGAAGATCGCGATGACCGTGATGGCTCCGATGTCATCGACGATGGCGAGCGTGAGCATGAAAACCCGGGCCGCGGCTGGAAGTCGGCGACCGAGGATCGCGATGACACCTAGCGCGAACGCGATGTCCGTCGCCATCGGAATCCCCCAACCGTGGATTTCTGGGGTTCCCGGGTTGAGCACGGCGTACAGCAGGGCGGGCACGGCCATGCCGCCGAACGCCGCGACGATCGCCACCCCCGCACGGCGCGGGTCGCGCAGCTCACCGCCTACCATCTCGTACTTGATCTCGAGGCCCACGACGAAGAAGAAGACCGCCATGAGGGCGTCGTTGACCCAGTGCCGCAAGTCCTCAGCCAGGACGAACCGGCCGACCTCGATGGTGACCTCTGTCGTCCAGAACTGCTCGTACGCATCGGACCACGGCGAGTTCGCCAGCACCAGTGCGACCAGTGCGGCGACGAGCAGGACGATCCCTCCGGCGGACTCGACGCGCAGGAAGGCAGCGACCGGCCGCCCGACGTACCTGGCCAGCGGGCGTTCGCTGGCCAACCAGAACGGCCCGGTATGCCAGATGCCGTCGTCGGCCGCGTGTTTCAGCTTGCTGATCGGGTCGTTGGGATCCGGCGGATCGTGGCGCGCTTGCACCGAACCAAGGTAGTCCGTCGGTCAACCGGCCCGGCGATGCCTAGGCCGGTAGCCGGCAACGGTGACCGACGCCGTGGCCTCGAACGGCTCACCGAGCGCGGCCGCTCGGCGAGCGGCTTCGGCCGCGTCGACGTGCCAGGCGGACGGGCCCATCCGGATGAGCCGCTCGACGTCGGCCGTTGTCAAGTGCAACGGGACGTCATGCTCGTCGCTGTGCACGGATTCGAGGTCCGCGGCGAGGCTCCGTCGTAGTCGCTCCTGCTTGCGCACGTCGACGCTCAACAGGCCAACGGCCTCGGCAAGTTCGGCCAGGTGCCGAGCGGTGGGGGTGACGACGACAAGGATGCCGTCGGGTCTGAGCACGCGGGCGAATTCCGGCCCGTTGCGGGGTGCGAACACGTCGAGCACCACCTCCACCGAACGATCCCGGACGGGAAGTGCTCGCCACGTGTCGCACACGGCGGCAGCGATCCGCGGATGTGCGCGGGCCGCGCGACGGGCGGCGAACTTGGAGATGTCCAGCGCGAGGCCGCGTCCGCCCGGCACCTCGTCGAGTACGCGGGACAGGTAATACCCCGTGCCGGCGCCGGCGTCGAGAACGACGCCGCGTTCGCGCCCGCCGGCCATGCGCGCCACGGCGTCGGCGATCGCGGCGTAGTGGCCGGAGGCCAGGAACGCCGCCCGCGCAGCGACCATGCCCGCCGTGTCGGCAGTCCCTGGGGCGACCGATCCGGAGAGCAGGTTCACATACCCCTGCTTGGCGATATCGACCGCATGCCCGTTCGCGCACCGCAAAGCCGTCCGGTCGGCCTCGAACGGTGCGGCGCAGACGGGGCACCGCAGCACGTCGAGGAACTCGGAGATCGGCACATTCCGCACCCTAGGCTGCTGCGCGATACAGAGCGACCCACTGCCGGACGGACAGATCCTTGGGCAGCCCGCGCAAGTCGACGTCGTGCTCCCTCGCCCAACGCAACATGGTCGGGCGCGGCACATGGCGGCGGACGATCCCGCCCAGCCCGGATCCCCGGCCGGTGAACACGGCCTCGACGAAGCGCTGGTAATCGCGCCGGTCGGAGTCGGGAAGCAGGGCGGCTGCGCGCCGCTCCACCTTGAGCAGGCCACTGTCTACGCGTGGACGGGGCCGGAACGCGCCGGCGGGCACTCGCCGGACCAGCGCTATGTCGTACCAGGGCCACCAGGCAGCGGTAAGCATGCTGGCTCCCGCCCGCTTGCGTGCCACCTCCCACTGGACCATGAGCACGGCGACTTGGCAGGCCGGCTGCCGCAGTACTGTGCGTAGCAGGTCGGTGGTGATCGAATAGGGCACGTTGGACACCACGTTGTACGGCTCACTGGGAAACCTGAATCGCCGCATGTCGGCCCTGACCACGCGGACCGAGTCGCCGAACCTGCGGCGGAGTACCGACGCCCAGCGTGGATCGAGTTCGACGGCGGTGACCTGATGCCCGCGCCGCACCAACTCGCTCGTCAGCGCGCCCGAGCCGGCACCCAGGTCGAGGACCGGCAGTGACGACCCGGCCAGCAGGTCACATATCTGCGTGACGACGTTGGTGTCGTGGATGAAGTTCTGACTGAGGGTGCGCCGGTTGGAAGGGCGCGAAGGTGATCGTCTCGGCACCGCGGGGTCTCCTGTCGTCGGCTTGATGCCGGACGACAGAGTGGGGCCGCCAACGCTTAGGAAGGATCGATCGGCAGGTCGCCCGGCAGATGGCTCGGACAACCGGCGGTGCGTGCTCGCAAGCGAGCTCTCGGCTTGATCAGAAGGCGCACTTCAGCGCGCCGGGCACACCGCCGGTCAGGCGGTGCGCAGCCTTATCATCATCGCGTTGCTCACGGGTGTCGAGTGTATGGACGGCAGTCCCGTCACGCACCCCGATATTCCGCCCGCCCGGTTCCGTCACTCAGTGCAGGCTTCGAGCATCAGCCCGGGGGCCGCGTCGCCCTCGTCGATCCTCCGCAGTTCGCCGCCGGTGCGTTCGGCCCAGGGGCGCAGGACGTCCGTCGCGGCGCTCACGTCCCCCTCGCCGGAGGATCTGGCAACCTCGCGAGCACACGATCACCACTCGGGCGGCGCTAGAACGGTGGCGGTTCGTCGAGTTGTTCGTCGTAGACCGCGGGTGGGCTGCTGCTCGGTGGGTCGTGCTGGGGTGGGTCGTCGACCGGTCCGATGATCTCGGGGTCGACCTGGTAGCTGAGCCCGGCCGGGGTGGTGATCACGTATCGGCCAGGTTCGGGCTGAGTGAACTCGAACCCGTGGTGGGTCTTGTCGTTGTGATGCCTGCGGTGTAACGGGCCGAGGTTGCCCGCCGCGGTCGGCCCGCCAGCCCCGTCCGGCCGGAACGGTGTGGTGTGATCCAACTCGCTGGTCTCCGCCGGCCAACTACAGGTGGCAAACCGGCAAGTGCGATCCCGGGCGATCACATGCTCGGCCAGATGCCGCGGCGGAACGTACCGGGTGGCCCCGTAGTCCAGCACTGCACCAGAGGCCGGGTCGGTCAACACCCGGCGCCACACCGCGTCACCGGCGATCCGCCGCGCCACCTCGGCGGTGACCGGACCATAGCCGGCCAACTCACCCGGCTGGTCAGTCGCGCCGATCAGGGTGGTGAACGGCACCGTCACATTCACCGTTGCCGCCCGACCCTGCCGGCTACCCAGCCGCTGAGACGCCCCCGGGCACGCCTGCGCACAGCAGCCCACATGGCCCGCCGCCAACGCCGACCAGGCCCAGTCAGCGAGCACATCGAACCGCAACGCCGCCAACGGCACACCGGCATCGGGGTTCACCCCCGCGCCCCTGGCCGCCGCCTCTGCCCCAGCCCCAGCCCGGGCAGCCGCCTCAGCACGGGCCCGGGCCGCGGCGTCGATCGCGGTGAACACCGCCGCCAAATCCTCGACCGGCCCGAAAATCTGCATCGAACTCATCCCGTCGCACTCCACGAACGGCTTATCCACCCGCCGGGACTCCCGCGCCGACCGGCGCCGCTGCTCGGCCTGCTGCGGCGCCACCGCGATCACCTTGGCCTTGACAAACGCCCGCAACCCCGAACCCGTCTTCGA
>DATHUM010000273.1:0-2487 GCA_035462225.1 Jiangellaceae bacterium
GCCAGCCGCGCGCCGCTGAAGATGAGCAGACTCAGGTACGTCAGGCTGAACAGCTGGACCCAGAACCCCAGAACGAGGAACGACAACGCCGGGTATGGGTAGGCCGGGTCGACGAACTGGACGAAGAACGAGATGAAGAACAGAATCGCCTTCGGGTTGAGCAGGCTAGCCACGAGCGCCCGCCGATACGGGCGCTCGGCTCGCGGAGCCAGGCCGGCCGGGTGGCCGATTCCCGCCGCCCGCTCTCTCGAGGGCGCGGCGGCAATGGCCGTCCGCCGGCGCCAGGCCCGCCACGCGCCCCGGAGCATGCCGATCGCGAGCCAGGTGAGGTAACCGGCACCGAGTATCTTCACCACCGAGAAGGCGACCGGGCTGGCCCGCAGTAGCGAGGCCACTCCGGCTGCGGACAGCACCATCAGGGTGGTGTCGCCGCAGAACACACCGAGCGCAGCCCGGTATCCCGGCCGGACGCCCATCCTTGCTGCGACCGAAAGCACATAGAGCGAGTTCGGCCCGGGCATCAGGATGATCACTGCCAGGCCGGCGAGATACGTGGGCAGGTCAGTGATGCCGAACACGATGGAAGGATGCCATAACTCAGGTAAGCAGCCAGTCGTGTTTTGACTGGTGAGACAGGCTCAATGCGCCGATACCGCCGGCCGTGCTTTCATAGCCTCGTGAGCCGCGCCGTCGAGGAACGCAACCGCCGCATGCTGCGGGCCCGCGACGCGATCGACCGGTCGTTCGCAGGTTCTCTTGACATCCCGCACCTCGCCGGACTCGCCCACGTTTCCGAGGCGCATTTCATCCGTACCTTCCGGGCCACGTTCGGCGAAACGCCTCATCGCTACCTGCAGCGCCGCCGGGTCGAGCGAGCGATGTTCCTGCTACGGGAGTCGGACCGGAGCGTAACGCAGATTTGTTTCGATGTCGGGTTCAACAGCCTTGGAACGTTCAGCCGGACGTTCCGAGAGATCGTCGGCGAGTCACCGTCGGCGTACCGCGCCCGTGCGTCCACCCTGCCGGCACCCACGTGTTTCACGATGGCTTGGATGAGACCGAGCAGTTTTGGAGAAGCGCCGGCTGCGACCCGCCGCGTAGCGTGACGGGCATGTTGAATGCAATCACCATTTCGCACGTGTGGGTCTTCGACCAGGACGAGGCCCTTGACTTCTACGTCGGCAAGCTCGGCCTCGAGGTAAGCGCCGACCTGGACCTGGGCTTCATGAGGTGGCTCACGGTTCGCGTGCCCGGCCAGCCAGAACGCGAGATCCTGCTGGAGTTGCCGGCCCCGCCGTCAGTGGACGCCCAGGCCGGGGACCAGATTCGTGAGCTGGTCAGCAAGGGTGCCACGGGCTTCACGGTCGGTTTCAGTACCGACGACTGCCACAAGACCTACCAGACGCTCAAGGAGCGCGGGGTCGAGATAGTCGATGAGCCGACCCAGCAGTCGTACGGCATCGACATGGGCCTGCGTGATCCATTCGGCAACCAGATCCGGATCAACCAGCCGTTACCGCCGCAATAGGTAACGGGCGCGGGTCCTTCCGCGCCTCCATCGGCCTGCCTTTGCAATGCACCCGGATAGGAAGCGCTTCCTATCCGGGTGCATTGCAAAGGCTTCGAACGCGCATCGGCGGCGGTGACCTTCGGGCCACCGCCGCCGATTCTCGTGGAGCTGCACCGTCAAACGGTGACCGGCTCCTTGTGGGCGGTCTCGGTCCCAGCGGCTGCGCCGGGACGGGCCGTCGCGCCGCGACCAGCCCACACCAGGCCGAGGCCGGCCAGGATGAGGGTGCCGCCGATGCCGGCGACCAGACCGGCCACGCCGAGTCCGAGCTGCAGGGTCGTGTGGGTGACCGTACCGACTCCGAGTTCACCGATCAGGCCGTGAGCAGTACCGGTCCACGCCATCTCCCGTGCGGGTCCCTCGATCGGGTGCGCCCGGTCGAATCCGGTCCAGTAGCGGCCATCGACGTCGAACTCGTAGACACCGGCTTCGAAGGTCTCGCCGTTGTACTCGACCGCCTCGTCAAGCACCACGGTCTGAGTGCCGTGCAGAGTGTGGTAGGCGACGGTCGCCATCTGGTACATGTACTCGGTCGCCGTGTTCACCAGCGGGTCGTTGGGGTCAAGGTCCGCTTCGACGACCGGGTAGTTCCAGTCCTCCGCAAGCAGCTGCATGATCGCATCGGCGCCTGCAGTCTCGCCACGGTCGACCAGCTGTCCGTCCTCGTTGTAGCTCAGGGTGACGTTCTGCGCCTCGCTGAACGCCTGAAGTGAGCCGTAGCCGTCCTGCACCTTGGCGAATGCGATGGCGCCGCCGGCGACGAAGCCCAGGCCGATCACCGCCAGGACCAGTCCCAGTACTCTCAGCCGCTTGTTCATGGCCGCTCCTTGGTTTGATATGTGTTTCGTGACACCACTAAGCATCCGTTGGCGGAGCGGCTCGGAAGCAGGGCCGAGCGTCGTTAGCACACCAGGACT
>DATHUM010000274.1:0-6639 GCA_035462225.1 Jiangellaceae bacterium
GAACCTGGTCGCGATCACCCAGGCGGCACCAGTACGCAGCATCCACCGAAACAAGCCGGACGGTGGGGAGAACGGCAGCGTTGGCGCGTTCCATCGAGGCGCGCACGTCCGGGGACGGCTCGGCGTCCTCCAGCCAGAAATCGAAGTTCTCATGAACCTGCACGTCGAGCGGCGCACTCAGATCGAGCAGGTCTTGCAGTCTGGGCGCATCGTCCGGCCGAGGTCCGGGCGCTACGGCGGTGGCCGGCTCGGCGCCCAGTGCGGTGGCCAGCGCATGACCGAGGTCGGCACTGGGGTCACCGGTGGACGTAGGGGTCTGCAGGCCGAGCATTATCTGGCCGCCATCGCGCACCAGTGCGGGCAGCGCCATCGGAAGGAGGGTCGCGACGACGACCTGCCGGTCGGCATGTGCTCCTGCGAGCCGCAGCGCGGCCGTGGCCGCTGAGACGATCTCGCGCAGCGCGATCCAGTCGGTCTCGCCGGGCAGCCCCTCGAAGGGACGCCTGACATACTCAGCAGAGCGCGTCTTTGCCCGCTTACCATGACACGCCTTGTACCGCTTGCCCGATCCACAGGGGCACGGCTCGCGCATCCCGACGACGGGCATATCGGCAGCAGAGATCTTTGCATTCACGGGAGTCGAGCTTACGACTCAGGCCGACACGACGGCGAAGACCGTGACCCGATCGCTATTAGAACTCACGCCCCAGTCGCTGGCGACCGCGCTCACTATCGCCAAGCCTCGCCCGCCGGTATCAGCGAGCGACGCGGGTTCGACGTGCGGTTGCTTGGACCCACCACCATCGGTGACATCGATGCGCACCTGCGACTCGGTGGCATCCCAGCGCAGGATGACCACACCGGAGCTGTTAGCCCCGCGCAGGGGGCGAGCGTGCCGGACCGCATTGCCAACCAGCTCGGTTACAACGACGAGCGCATCCTCGATGACGCGGCTGGGCAAGCCTCGTCGGCGCAGATCGTCCCGGACGAGGTGACGAGCCGCGGTTACGCTGCTCGGCGCGCTGGCTAACTCCGCAGTCCGTTCACCCCTTGTACTCGTGGCCTGTGGGCCCACGACAAACTCCCCTCCGGTGGGCCGCGCCGCTACCCTCACCGCACGAGTGTTGCCCATTTTGGGCGGTTGCCAAACCAGTCCATTCACATGACGCACACCACACTCCCATCGAAAACCGGCTTATCGAGCTGGTAATTCCCCCATCTACGACCCTCTAGTGCTAGTGCTAGAGATCTCTAGACGTCGTTAGCACCTGCGTAACGCCGCGCATATTTAGCCGTGTTTGCGCAGGTAACTTCCGAAATGTGGCACCGTGAACGCTATGGTGCCGCGTTCGGCCGAGTAGACGAGGCCCTTCTTCATCAGCGAGTCGCGGGCCGGGGAGAGGGACGACTGCTTGCGGCCGAGATGGTCCGCGACCGCCGAGGTCGGAACCGAACCGTCGGTCTCGTCCGACAGCACCGCCATGGCGCGCAGGTAGTCGCGTTCGGCAGGCGTCGCGCGTTCGTACCTCGAGCCGAAGAATCCGACCGCGAGCTCCGCCTCGGCCTCGGGCGCAGCCACCTTGACATCGTCGCGCGAAACCGGGGAGCGGGGCGCGTTGTCCCACGTGACCTTGCCGTATGCCTGGACGAAGTACGGATAACCCTCCGTGACCTCGTACAGCGCGTCGAGGGCCGCGTCGTCGTATGCAACACCCTCCTCCGCGGCCGGCGCGACGAGCGCGAGATCGGCCGCCGTCCGGTCGAGCTTGTCGATGCGCACGTACCGGAACAACCGCTCCGAGTAGGACTTGGACGCCGACAGCACAGCCGGCAAGTGGGGCAGGCCGGCGCCGACCACGACAAGCGGCAGTCCTTGCTGCGACAGCTCGTGGCACGCTGCGCACAGCGCCGAGACGTCCGCCGCCGGAATGTCCTGCATCTCGTCGACGAAAAGTGCAATACCGACCCCGACGTCACGCGCCACCCCGGCCGCGTCGACCAGCAACTCCACGAGATCGACCTCGATATCGCCGGTGTCGGCCCGACCCGTCGCCGCAGCCACGTCGATGCCAGGCTGCCAACGGTCGCGCAACCGCCCGCCGTCTGGCACCGAACGCATGGCGAAGGCCTTGAGCACCCCCAGGAACCGGTCCACCTGCGCCGGATCACGATGCCGCGGGGTGAGCTCGCGCACCGCCATGTGAACCGCGCTCGCCAGCGGCCGGCGGATCGACTGGTCGGGCCGGGCCTCGATCTTGCCCGTGCCCCACAACCTGCCGATCGCCTGCGACCGGAGGGCGTTGAGCAGTACGGTCTTTCCGACACCCCGAAGCCCGGTAAGCACCAGGCTCCGTTCCGGCCGGCCGCGGGCGATTCGCTCGAGAACGACGTCGAACTGCGCCAGCTCGCGGTCACGTCCCGCCAGCTCAGGCGGTCTCTGACCGGCGCCGGGGGCGTAGGGATTCCGCACCGGGTCCACGATCAAAGCCTATTGGCCGTTCTAGCAGTGGCCGTAGATTTCGCTAGACACTGGCAGACGGCGTGTCGCGCTCCAGAAACAGGCCGGGGCGTTCGTGGTGGGTCGCGGAACCGTTCCTGCGCGACTACCGTCCAACGGTCGTGAGATACCTGCTCGCACTGCTGATCGCCGCTACCGTTGCCGCCGGCTGCGGAACCGATGACGGCGACGACCGGACTACGACCGACAGCTCGGGCGCGGACACGTCTACATCCGGGCCCGAGACCGAACTGACCGTCGTGCTCGACCAAGGCGATGGCGCGTCGCCGCAGGAGTGGACCCTGACCTGCGATCCGGTCGCAGGCAGCCACCCCGATGCGGAGGGCGCCTGCGACACCTTGAGCGAACTCGACCCGGAGGTCTTCGAACCGGTACCGCCGGACGCGGCGTGCACGATGATCTATGGCGGGCCGCAGACCGCACAGGTCACCGGGCAATGGAACGGCGCCCCGGTCGACGCCCAGTTCTCCCGCGAAAACGGTTGCGAGATCGACCGCTGGGATACTGCCGCGTCGGTGCTCGGCCACGAAGGCGGAGTGACCGAAGCCCCGGGCTAGAGGTAGCTCGGCTCGGCGAGGACGCCGTCAAGACCCAGAAAGCGACCGTGCTCTTCCACGGCCGCTCGCAGCGACCTGGTGGCCGTCGCGTCGAACGGTTCGCACAGCTGGACGTCGACGATCACGTCCGAGCGTTTGATCGTCCGCTTCCAGAAGCCGGCGATTCGGGCGTCACGCAACAGCAGGCCCACATAGGTGGTCCGCTCGCGCCGCCGCTTGTCGTGCCCAGCGGGATCCCACAGGCTCCGGGTCTCGCTGTACGAGCCCACACATTCCTCGTACGGCTGCAGCAGGTGTACAGCGCCATGCGGCGACTCCGGCGGCGGCTCCAACGCGCCGTGCCAGTAGAACGTAATGCCGTCGACCGCGCGACTGTCCAGCTCGTCCCCGACGATCTGGATGCCTCGGCGGACTTCGGCCATGGTCAGACTGGACCACCACGAGAAGTCCTTCGCCGACGCCGGTCCCCTGCTGGCGAAGTACCGGCGGGTGAGTTCGGCGAGGGCTTCGTCGTGGGACAGCTCGACGGCGCCAGGCGCCCGCTCGGCAAGGAGGGCGTACGTGTGCTGCTTGCCGCGTCGCGGACCGCTGCAGATGAGCTGTTCGAGTTCGGCGTGCATGAGCACGCAGCTCAGGCGGGTACCGGATGCAGCGATCCCGCCATCGGCAAGGACGGAGGCCAGTTCGGCCCTGGTCAGCGACCGCCCGCTGGCGAGGGCGGTACCGATCAGTTCGTGGCAGCGCTGCTGGTCGGCATCGTCCAGCCCGGTCTGGCGGTAGTTGTACGCGTTGAGCGCGTGCACGCGCGGCCCGGTGAGCTGAAGTAGCCAGCGGATCTCCGATGGCAGCACGAAGTGCCACGTGGGCCGTAGCACGTGGGTGCGTAGGACGTGACCGGCGTCGAACCACGCCAGCAGTTCGGGCTCGGTCGCCGCCGACAACCGCTGCCCGATGGACCAGATGGCCGGGCCGAAATCCTGGGCTTGGTTGGCACCAAGCCGCCGGACCACGTAACCGGGGTAGGGCCACGGTGGACCGATGAGCCCACCGCGGTGCAGCCGCCAAGCAGTGATCTGGGCCGGGATCACTTCAGCAGCCGGGACAGCCGGCGGTCGGCCAGTGGCTTACCACCCGTCTGACAGGTGGGGCAGTACTGCAGGCTGGAATCGGCGAACGACACCTCTCGCACTGTGTCGCCGCACACCGGGCACGCCTCTCCGGCCCGGCCGTGCACGCGCAGGCCGGAGCGTTTGGTGTCCTTCAGGTCGCGGGCGGCGAGCCCGCGCGAACGCTCGACCGCCTCGCGGAGAGTGCCCACTATCGCCTGGTGGAGCGCAGCCACCTCGTCCTCGGTGAACGTCGAGGCCGGGTGAAACGGCGACACCCGGGCAACGTGCAGCACCTCGTCGGAGTACGCGTTGCCGATGCCGGCGATCACCGCTTGATCTCGCAAGATGCCCTTGATCTGCGAGCGGCCGGCCCGCTGCAGGATCGCCGCCAGCGCCTCGACCGTGAATTCGGCGGACAGCGGATCGATGCCGAGGCGGGCCACGCCAGGCACCTCGGCCGGATCGCGGACGGTGTAGACGGCGAGCCGCTTCTTCGTGCCCGCCTCCGTGAGGTCGAAGCCCGCCCCGCTGGCCAGGTGAACCCGCAGGGCCAACGGCCCCTTCCCCGGCCCCGGGGGTTTGGCCGAGAGCGAATCGCTCCACCGCAGCCAACCCGCCCGGGACAGGTGGAAGACCAGGTGCAGACCGTCGCAGTCGAGATCGAGAAACTTGCCGTGCCGTTGGACGTCGGTGATCGTGAGCCCACCCAGTGACGTGATCGGCGGCTCGTAGGTCTTGAGCACGCTGATCGCCGCGACGTCGATGCGGGCTAGCACCTGCCCGACGGCGTTCTCGCGCAGGAAGCCCGCCAGCGCCTCGACCTCTGGCAGCTCTGGCATGTGTTCATCGTATTCAGGCTCGCCGACACCACCTCTGCCGACCTTTGTCGATCAGCCGCCATGCAGGCCCGCGAGTTCAGTCGGCAATGGGCACATCAATGCGGATCGCAGGCGTCGCAGGTACTCGTCACGGCTGATCTCCACCGCGCCCAGCCGGGACAGGTGCGGGGTAAGCCACTGCACATCGAGCAGCCGGCCGGGAACGCCATCGCCCACGAGCACATCCACCAGTGCCATCAACGCCACCTTGGACGCATCGCGTCCCCAGCCGAACTCGACGTGGAACATCGACTCACCGGCGAACAACCCGCCGATCGCCACGCCGTACAGTCCGCCGGCCAACCGGCCGGCCGGCGTCCAGGCTTCCACCGAATGCGCCCAGCCAAGCTCGTGCAGCCGGGTGTACGCCGCCTCGACGTCACCGGTGATCCAGCCGCCGCTGCGGTGCGGATCGGCACACCTGGTCACCACCTGGTCGAACGCCGTGTCGATCCTTATCTCGAACCGTTTCGCCGACTGGCGCATCGAACGCGTCACCCGCAGGCCATCGAGCGGAATGATCCCGCGCGGGTCGGGTGACCACCAGGCGAGCACTGCCTCCCCGCGCGCCAGCCGGCCGATCGGCATCGGAAACAGCCCTGCGCGGTACGCGGCCAGCAGCGTGCCCGGCTCGAGGTCGGCGCCGATGCCGACGAGCCCGTCCCGGTCGGCCGACCGGGGTGCCGGCAGTACCCAGCGGGTGGGCGGCGGCTCAGTCGGTGGCACACCGATCAGGTTAGGAGAGCCCCGCCGACGTATGGTCTATGCATGAGCTTTCGGCGCACCGTGACGAATATGGCCGGCAATGCCGCGGCCCGTCGCGCCGCTCCGGCCATCGCGGCGCGGGGCGTCCGCCAATTCCTCGACAAGGCCATCGACGGCTTTCCCGGCTTTCCCGGGGCCCGCGAGGTGGCGCGCCGCTACCTCGCCCGCCGCCGGGACGTCGACCTGGCCATCCGGGATGTCCTGGATCAGCACGTGCGGCTGGCCGGTGCGCAGGGATTCGTGGCCAACGTCGGTGGAGTGGCGGTAATGGCGATCGCCATTCCGGCCAACCTCGCCGGCGTCGGACTGCTGCAGGTTCGCATGGTGGCCGCGATCCAGCACCTGCGCGGCTACGACGTCAACGATTCGCGGGTCCGCACCGCCGCGCTCATGACGCTGCTCGGGGAAGACGATGTCAAGGCCGCGATCAAGCGAGGCGAGTTCCCCGGGCATCCGCACGACGTCGCGGTGGCCGCCGGCGACACCGACCCGAGACTGCTCGAACGGGTCGGCAGCGAGGTCACCCAGGCGCTGGTCACCAGAGTCGGCGGCAAGCATGCCACGTTGACCGTCACCAGACGCATACCCGTTCTCGGCGGAGTCGTCAGTGCCGGTGTCGACGCATTCAGTACCTACACGATCGGCCGGTATGCCGACCGGGAGTTTCCGCCACACGTGATGATCGAGCGGGCCTGACCTGCACTTACCTCGCCATTACAACCTGTTAAGCGGGCATTGTCCGTTCCGTAGCTGACCGGGTTCGCCGCGATCCGGGCCGCGACCGTGGCGCCAGCGGCAGACCGGTCGCCGCC